>NZ_VDFS01000045.1:87269-92027 GCF_006151955.1 Georgenia sp. 311
GGGAGTCGCCGTACTCGACGCCGCCCGTGATCGACCATCCGCCGTCGACGAGGAACACCTGGCCGGTGATGAAGCTGCCCTCGCGCAGGACGAAGGCGACGGCGTCGGCAAGCTCCTCCGGCTGGCCCCACCGACCGATCGCGGTGGTCCCCGCGCTCGCGGCGGCGCCGGCCGGGGTCGCGAGCGTGGCGGCGTTGATGGTCGTCTCGATCGTGCCCGGGGCGACGACGTTGATGAGGACGCCCTGTCGCCCGTACTCGACGGCGGCCTGCCGCGTGAGTGCCTCCACCGCTCCCTTCGCGGCGGAGTAGGACGCGAGACCCTGGAGGCCCTTGTGGGCGGCGAGGGAGGAGATGTTGACGATCCGGCCGCCACCTCGCGCGATCATCGAGGGGATGACCGCCTGCATCCCGAGCCAGACGCCCTTCGCGTCGACGCCGAGGACGTGGTCCCAGGCCTCCTCCGTGAGGTCGACGACGGTGTCGGCGCTGATCCGGTTGACGACCCCGGCCGACGCGGCGAGGTAGTCGACGCCGCCGAACTCCGCGACGACCTCGTCCATGAGCGCCGCCCAGTCCGCGGGCCGCGCGACGTCGAGGGTGCGGCTCACCGCGGTGCCGCCGTCCGCGACGATGGCGGCCACCGTCTCCTCGGCGCCCTGGATGTCCGTCGCGACGACGACGACGCCGTCGCGGGCGAGCCGTGCGGCGACCGCACGGCCGATGCCGCCGAACGCGCCGGTGACGATGGCGACCGGTGCTGATGTGCTCATGGTTCCTCCTGCTGGAGTGGTGGGACCTCCAGTCCTATCAACAGTTGTAGGAGGAACTCCGGGACCTTCAGGGCTACGCCGTGCCTCAGCCCTGCGGCCGCACGAGCCCGCTCTCGTAGGCGGTGATGACCATCTGGGTGCGGTCGCGCAGACCGAGCTTGCCCAGGATGCGGCTCACGTGGGTCTTGACCGTCTGCTCGGCGACGAACAGCTCGCCGGCGATCTCGCTGTTGGACTGGCCCCGGGCCACCAGGCGCATGACGTCGAGCTCGCGCTCGGTCAGCGGCGTGAGGGAGTTGTCGGCGCGCGGCGGTCCGACCGGCCGGGCCGCGAAGTCCGCGATGAGCGCGCGGGTGACCTTGGGGGCGAGGAGGGCGTCCCCGGCGGCCACCACCCGGACCGCGTGGACGAGCTCCTCGGGCGGTGAGTCCTTGAGGAGGAAGCCGCTCGCGCCCGCGCGCAGCGCGGCGAAGACGTACTCGTCGGCGTCGAAGGTCGTGAGCATGATGACGCGCGGCGGCTCGCCCGGCGCCTCGAGGATGGCTCGGGTGGCGTCGAGCCCGTTGACCTTCGGCATCCGGATGTCCATGAGGACGACGTCGGGCCGGGTGCGGCGCACGACGTCGGTGATCCCGAGCCCGTCCTCCGCCGTGCCCACGACGGTCAGGCCCGGCTGGGCGTCCAGCAGCGCGGCGAACCCGGCCCGGATCATGGACTGGTCGTCGACGACGAGCACGCGGACGGGCGTGTCCTCGTCGGCCGGAGGATGAGGGAACATGGCCCCAACCTAGTCGGCACACTCGCGGCGAGACGTGTCGAGCCAAGGTCTGCCTCCCCGGTAGGGGGAGTGCCTGGCTCCCGGGAGGGACGCGAGAGGAAGGCGGTGACCGTAGCGTGCCGGGTATGGAAGGTGCGACCGTCACGACTGCCGCGCGGGTCAGCCGTGTGCGCATCCTCGTCGGGCGGCTCTGGCACGACCTCGCCTACGTCATGCCCGGCCTGCCCCTCGCCGTCGTGAGCTTCGTCGTCCTCCTCACGCTCACCACCGTGTCCCTGGCGACCGTCGTGGTCTGGGTGGGCGCCGTCCTCATGCCGCTGGCACTGGCGGTTGCCTCACGGTTCGCGGGGCTGTCCCGGCGCCGGCTCCGGGCGTGGGGCGTGAGCATGCCCCCCGCGCGCTACCGACCGGTCGGCAGCGGACCGCTCGGCACCCTCCGGCTCCTCACCGACTCGCGCCGCTGGCTCGACTTCGTCTTCGAGTCGGTCGTCGCACTGCCGCTACGGTTCCTCACCTTCGTCGTCGCGGTGGCGTGGGCGGGCGTCGCCCTCGGTGGCCTGACCTTCTGGATCTGGGCGCTCGTCATGCCGGAGGCGGCCTCCGGCTGGCCCCACCTGCTCGGCTCGGTGCTCATCGGGGTGCCGCAGGGCGGGTGGGGGGCCTACCTCCTCGACTCGGGGATCAACCTCGTCCTCGGCGCCCTCGCCCTCCTCGCCCTGCCGACCGTCGTCCGCGGCCTGGCCGTCGCGGACGCGCTGGTGACCTCGGCGATGCTCGGCGGTGACGTCGAGCAGGACCGCGGGGAGGTGCCGGGGGACGGTGCGCGGCTGCCCGCGGTCAGCGCGACCGCCTGGGCCTGGGTCGGCGCATCCTTCACGGGTGCCGCGCTGCTCGCCGTCGAGTGGCCCGTCCTCGTGATCGTCTACGGGCTGAACCCCGCGCTGGCGATGGTCCTGGCCGCGGGCCAGAGTGCCGCGCTCGTCCTGGCCGTGCGGTGGGCCTGGCCCGCCATCGGGCTGTCGACCCTCTCGGCTCTCGGCACCATGGTGGCCACGTCCGAGGTCGCCACCGACTCGTCGGCGCCCTGGCCCTGGCCGGTGCCGGCGCTGGTCGGGTACTGCCTCCTCGTGGCGCTCATCGGGCTGCGGCACCGGTGGTTCTGGGCAGCCGTGGCCTGGACGGCCGGCGCCGCCGCGACCGTCGTGGCCTTCCTCGTCGTGGGGGAGGTGCCCGACGCCGGACTCGCGAACGGCATCGTCCTCCTCGCGGTGAGCGGCGGCCTCGCCCTCCTCGGTGCCCTCGGCAGGCTGTGGACCAGGAACACCGACCGGGCCGAGGAGGCCGAGCGGCTCGGTGCCGAGGAGGCCCAGCGCCGTCGCGACCTCGAGGAGCGCAACAGGATCGCCCGCGAGCTCCACGACGTCGTGGCGCACAGCATGTCGGTCATCAACGTCCAGGCATCGACCGCCCGGTACCGCAAACCCGGCATGAGCCAGGACGTCCAGCAGGAGTTCGACGACATCGCCGCCTCCTCACGCCAGGCGCTGGAGGAGATGCGGGCCCTGCTGTCGATCCTGCGCAACGACCATGACGCCCCCACGGCGCCGGCGCCGCGGTTGGGCGACATCCCCGAGCTCGTCGAGGCCACGCGGGCCTCCGGTGCCGCCATCACCTACGCCGGGACGGGCCCGGACGTGCCACCCACCGCCGGGCTCACCGTCTACCGGGTAGTCCAGGAGGCGCTGAGCAACGCCCTGCGGCACGCCCCCGGCGCGACGATCGACGTCACGACCGCCGTCGGGAACGGGGTGGTGGCGGTGAGCGTGGTCAACGCGGCCCCGAAGGGCAGGCGGGAGCCCGCGCCGGGCTCCGGGCTCGGCCTGGCAGGCATCCGGGAGCGGGTGACGGCGCTCGGCGGCACCGTGTCCGCAGGGCCCACGGCCCACGGGGGCTTCGCCGTCGAGGCCGCGGTGCCGCTCGCCGGTGCCGACACGGACGGGGCCTGACCCCGTACCCGGGTAGGGGGCGAATGTGGCTCCTCAGTGTGACGCGCGCGACGACACCTCGTCCGTACTGTCCGACCATGACCACAACGCCGACCACTCGTCCGCCTCGCCAGCGACCCGTGAACGACTTCCTCGAGCTCTCTCGCCGGGTCAAGGCCGCGGGACTCACGGGACGCAGGTACGGCTGGTACGTCGGTCGCGTCCTCGCCCTCACGGCCGCCTTCGCGGGAGCGTTCGCGCTCCTGCTCACCCTCGGGCGCACGCCGTGGCAGCTGGCCGTCGCGGTCCTCTTCGGTGTGCTGTTCACCCAGGCGGCCTTCCTCGGCCACGACGCCGCGCACCAGCAGGTCTTCAACTCGAGCCGGCGCAACGAGCGGATGTCCCAGATCGTCGCGAACCTCGTCGTCGGCCTCAGCCACGGCTGGTGGGCGCGCAAGCACGGCAAGCACCACGCCGACCCGAACACGATCGGCAAGGACGGCGACATCTCCACCGGCGCGCTCGTCTTCAACCCTGAGGACGCCCCTGGGCGCACCGGCGTGCTGGGCTGGATCACCCGGCGCCAGGGGTGGCTGTTCTTCCCCATGCTCACGCTCGAGGGGCTCAACCTCCACTACAGCGCGGTGCGGACGGTCGCCGGCCAGCGTGACCTGCCCGGCCGCGGGCTGGAGATCGCGCTCCTCGCCGTGCGACTCATCGGTTTCCCGGCGCTGCTCGTCGTCGTGCTCGGCCCCGGGCTGGCGGCCGGGTTCCTCGCGATCCAGCTCGTCGTCTTCGGTGTCTACATGGGGGCGACGTTCGCTCCCAACCACAAGGGCATGCCCCTCATCAGCGAGCGGGACACGGTCGACTTCCTCCGCCGTCAGGTCCTCACCTCCCGCAACATCCGCGGCGGCCGGCTGACGACGTGGGCGATGGGCGGTCTCGACCACCAGATCGAGCACCACCTGTTCCCGCGCATGCCCAGCGTCAACCTGCGCCGGGCCCGGCCCCTGGTGCGGGAGTACTGCGAAGAGAAGGGGATCCCGTACAGCGAGACGGGACTCATCCAGGCCTACGGGATCGTCGTCCGGTACCTCAACCGCGTGGGCCTCGGGGAGGCCGACCCCTTCGAGTGCCCGATCGTCGCCAAGTACCGGCCGTACTGACCCACACGCGGCGCCCCCGGCCAATGATGGCCGGGGGCGCCGTCGTGGTGAGGC
>NZ_VDFS01000045.1:92349-104590 GCF_006151955.1 Georgenia sp. 311
ATGGTCGACACAGACCCAGCTGGGCAAGCAGATCGGGCTGGACGCCCGCCAGGTGGGGGCGCGGCTCAGCGAGCTCGGCCTCAAGTCGGGATCCGCGGCCACCGAGGCCGCCGTGACCAAGGGCCTGGCGCGCCTGACGACCATGCGGGACGGCACCGAGTTCTACGTGTGGTCCACGGCCGAGGTGCTCACCCTCCTCGGCGGTCCGCGGGAGACCGCGCCCCCCGCCGCGACAGCGGCGGAGTCGGCCTTCGACCTCGTCTACGCCACCGACGGCTCGGCGATCCGCAACCCCGGTCCCACCGGCTGGGCGTGGGTCAACCAGCGCACCGGTGAGACGGGCGCCGGTGGCCTGAGCCACGGCACGAACAACATCGGCGAGCTGCTCGCCCTGCAGTACGCCCTCGAGCACGCCGGGCCGGAGGGTGACCTCCTCGTGCGGGCGGACTCCCAGTACGTCATCAACATCGCCACGACGTGGGGGCGCGGCTGGCAGCGTCGCGGCTGGAAGAAGGCCGACGGCAAGGTCCCGGAGAACCTCGAGATCGTCAAGGCGATCCTCGCGCTCCTCGACGCGCGCACCGGACGTACCGAGTTCCAGTGGGTCAAGGGCCACGCCGGGGACCACTTCAACGAGATCGTCGACCAGCTCGCCAACGCCCAGGCCCGGGCCGCGGGCGCGGCCTGATCCGCGGGCGTCCGCCGGCTCGAGGAGCGAGGAGACCGTGAGCATCGACGAGCAGGTCGAGCGGGCGGGGCGTGAGCGGCGCGTCCTCGTCGTCGTCGTGCTCCTCGTCGTCGGGGCCACCGTCGTCGGCCTCGCGACGTCGGTCCTCCTGGCTGTCGCGTCCGGGGACGGGGACGCCGTCGCGGGTGCTGCCGGAGCCCTGTGGTTGCTCGGGCTCCTCCTGCCCGTCGCCGTCGTGGCGCTCGCTGCCGCGCTCCGCCGCGATCCCGGCTCCTGGCTGTGGGCCGCCCTGGCCGCCGGGGCCGTCGTGGTGGCCGCGGGGCCGGTGCTCGCGCTGGTCGCGCACGGCGGCTGGGACGCCACGGTCCTCCTCGCCGGCCGGTGGGGCAGCAGCAGCGAGCTGAGCCTCACCGCGTTCGCGTGGCTGTCGTGGGTGACCGCGGCGGCACTTCTCGCCGGCGCCCTCGTCGGCCACCGGCGCCTGCCTGCCCCGCCGCCGAGCGCTGGATCCTGAACCGCCCGCGAGCCTGCGCTCCGGGGCGTGCAGGATCCAGCTCTCGGCGCGGGTGGGGCGGGGGCGCCGCATCAGGGGGAGAGGGCGGGTCGGCCGGGCGACGGCTGGGTCAGCCGGGCGCGGCGGTGCGGTGGAGGACGGCGCGGGCGGTGAGGGAGACCGAGCGGTCCTCGTCGCGGGCCAGGGCGGTCAGTGCCCGGCGGGCGCCCGGGCACGGCAGCTCGGCGAGTGCCTGGGCCAGCCGCCTGCGGACGGCCGGGGCGCCGTCCCGCGCCGCTGCGACCAGCGCGGCGACGACCTCCTCGGCCCCGACGGCCATCGCGGTGAGAAGACCGAGCGTCTCGGCGGCCTCGACGTCGAGGCGACCGTCGACCACCATCGCGACGAGCACCGGCACCGCCTCCCGGCCCCCGCGCGCACCGACCGCCAGGGCGGCACGGTCACGGACGTCCTCGTCCGGGTCCGCGAGGGCGGTGACGAGCGCGTCCGTCGCGGCGTCGTCCTCCACCGTCGCCAGGCCCGCCACCGCGCGCCGGCGGACCTCGGGGTCCGGTGAGCGGAGGCCCTCGGCGAGGGCGGTGAGCGCGCCCTCGCCGGCCCGGGCCAGCGCCCAGCCCAGCGCCCCCGCGACGTTCGTCTCGGTCTCGCCGAGGTAGGCATCGGCGAGTGCCTCGGCGGGCAGGTCGTGCGCGGAGCTCAGCGCCAGGCGCTGGCGCCGCCCGGCGCGCGGGTCCTCCAGTGTCCGGAGCAGGGGGAGGACGCGCAGCACCTCGTCCCACGCCCCCGGCGAGGTCGCGTCCACCCGGCGCAGCCGGGCGAGCAGCTCCTCGCCCTGCGCCACCCGCCGCTCGGTCTCGGCGACGAGCCCGGCGAGCAGGCCGGCGGGTGTGGACGACGGGTCGTCGAGCGCGCGGCGGACCTCGGCGAGCGACAGGCCGAGCGAGCGCAGGCTCTCCACGTGGAGGACCCGCCGGACGTCCTCCTCGGAGTACTCGCGGTACCCGCCGTCCGTGCGCCCGGTCGGCCGGACGAGCCCGAGGCGGTCGTAGTGGCGCAGCATCCGCGCGCTCACCCCCGAGCGGCGGGCGACCTCCCCGATCAGCACGGCGGCCGGGGAGCGGCGGCGAGCAGGACGGTGCGCGTCGCCTCGTCCAGCGCGTGGGAGAGGTCGGCGTCCGGGTCGGCCAGGAGCCGTGCCGTCGCCAGGGCGTGGGCCCGCGCCGCGTCCGTCCCGCTGCCCGCCGCGGTGGCCAGCGCGTGGTCCACCGGGGCCACCGGGGCCAGCGCCACCAGTGCGCGGCTCAGGCTCAGCCGGGTCTCGTGGTCGCCCCGGCCCAGCTCAGTCACCAGCTCCTCCACCAGCGCGGCCTCCTCACCCGGCGGGACGAGGACGACGGCGGCACGCCAGGCGCTGCGGGCCGCCTCGTCGTCGGCGTCGTGGAGCAATCCTGCCGGAAGCTCGCGCCACGCACGAGGGTCGCGGACCTTCGACAGGGTGTGCAGCGCCTGGCTGCGTGCCTGTGCGCCGCCGGAGCGGACCTCCGCCAGCAGCCGGGGCACCGTGAGGCCGGCCGGGTGGCGGGTGAGCGCCCAGGTGAGCATGTCCCGTACGAAGAAGTCCGGCTCCACGGCGCAGCGCCCGACGAGCGGGTCGACGAGCGCCGGGTCGGGCCGGGTCCCGGCGCCGAGGGCGGCGCGCAGCCGCGTCGAGGCGACGGGCGCCGAGAGCGCGGTGAGCAGCGGGCCGTGGCGGGTGGTGTCCATGACCCCCACCCAAGGCGTTGTCACCGTGTCAAGGTCAACGCCCGTCGCACCGGGTCAGCCGTCCGCGCGGGCGGTGAGGACGAGCGGGCCGTCCTCGGTGACGGCGACCGTGTGCTCGCTGTGGGCGCCGCGTGAGCCGTCCGCGCTGCGCAGCGTCCACCCGTCGGGGTCGGTGCGCAGCTCGTCCGTGCCGGCCATGAGCCACGGCTCGATCGCCACGACGAGACCCGGACGCAGCCGCAGCCCGCGGCCCGCGCGTCCGTCGTTGGGGATGTGCGGCTCGCCGTGCATCGTGCGCCCCACGCCGTGCCCGCCGAACTGGAGGTTGACGCCGTAGCCGTGCTCGCGCGCGACGGCGCCGATGGCGGCGGAGATGTCGCCGATCTTGTTGCCGACGACGGCGGCGGCGATCCCCGCCTCGAGGGCGATCTCGGTCGTCCGGATGAGCCGCAGGTCCTCCTCGCGCGCCTGGCCGACGACGACGCTCACGGCCGAGTCGGCGACCCAGCCCTCGACGGCGGCGGCGAAGTCGAGGGACAGGAGGTCGCCGTCGCGCAGCCGGTAGTCGTGGGGCAGCCCGTGCAGGACGGCGTCGTTCACCGACGTGCACAGCACGTGGCCGAAGGGTCGCGCGCCGAAGGAGGGGTGGTAGTCGATGTAGCAGGACTCCGCGCCGGCGGCGCGGATCATCTCGTGCGCGAGGGCGTCGAGCTCCAGGAGGTTGACCCCCACGGCGGCGGCGTCGCGCACCGCGCTGACGACCTCGGCGACGAAACGGCCGGCCGGGCGCATGGCCTCGACCTCCGTGGGGCTCTTGAGCTCGATCACCGCCTCAGGTTACGGCGCGACGGCGCGGTGCGCGGGGTGGGCCGCCGTGCGCCGGGCGGCGGCTGGCACACTGGGCCGATGCGCAGCCTCGGGCTCGACGTCGGGACGACCAACGTCAAGGCAGTCGTCGTCGAGCACGGGCCGCTGCGGACCGTGGCCCGCGCGGCGGCCCCCACCCCGGTGAGCGGCCGGGAGCTCCTCGCCGTCGTCCGGCGGCTCGTCGAGGAGGTGGGCGCGGACGTCGACGTCGTCGGTGTCGCGTCGATGGCCGAGACAGGAGTCCCGCTCGACGACGAGGACGCCCCCCTCGGGGACCTCGTCCGCTGGGACCCCTCCCGGGCCGCCCGGCACGCCGCGGCGCTCGCGGCGACCTACGGCGCCGACGCGCTCTTCGCCGCGACGGGCGTGCGGCCGAGCGGCAAGGTGCCGCTCGCCACCTGGGCCCACCTGCGCGCCGAGGACCCGGCACGGTGGGCGGCGATGTCCCGCTGGGCGGGCGCGGCCGACCTCGTCGTCCTCGCGCTCACCGGCCGGCTCGTCACCGACCACACGCTCGCCGGCCGCACGATGGCCTACCGGCTGCCCCCGCCCGGGACCGACCTGCCCGCCGGGTTCGACCCCGACCTCGTGTCCGCCGTCGGGATGCGACCCGAGCAGCTCCCGGAGGTCGCGCTGCCCGGGGCGCCGCCCGCGCGTGTCCCGGCCGGTGGCCGGTGGGGGCTGCGGGAGGGGACGCCCGTCGTCGTCGCCGGGCACGACCACCAGGTCGGGGCGTGGGCGGCGGGGATGCGTGAACCAGGCGACGTCGCCGACTCGGTCGGCACCGCCGAGGCCGTCGTCCGCGTCCTCGGCGAGCTGCCGCGTGCAGGATCCGGCTCTCGGCGGGAGGGGGCGGGGGCGCCGGTGGGGGCGGGGGCGCCGGTGGGGGAGGACCGGGCGGCGGTGGCGGCGGCGGGGATGAGCCTGGTGCGGACGGTCGAGGGGCGGCACGAGGCCCTCGTCGCCGGGTCCTCGAGCGCGGGCGCCACGCTCGCCTGGTGGGCCGGGCAGCTGGGCGGGTTCGACGCGCTCGGACCGCTGCTCGCGGCCGCGGCGGACCGGCCCCGCACCGCTGCGTCCCCGTTCCTCCTGCCCTACCTCCGCGGGCGGCAGACGCCCGAGCCCGACCCCGCGGCCCGCGCCGTCGTCGTCGGGCAGGCATCCGACGACGTCGACCGCACCGCAGCCGTCCTCGACGGGCTGGCCCTCCAGGCACGCTGGATGCTCACGGCGCAGGCCGGGCTCGCCGGGGCGGACCCGGCCGCGGGCCACGTGCTCGTCCTCGGCTCCGCAGCCGGCGCCGGGTCCGCGTGGCTGCGGGCCAAGGCCGCCGCCGGTCCGGCGCCGCTGCGGGTAATCGGTGAGGGGGAGGCGGTGGCGGTCGGCGCGGCGCTGCTCGCGGCGCACCGGGCAGGACTGGCGGAACCGGTCCTCCTGCCCTCGGCCCAGGCCGGCCACGACCACCTGCCCGTCTACGACGAGCTGTTCCGCAGCTTCGTCGCCGCCGCGCGGGCGAGCAGCCGGTCCGCCGAGGGTTAGGCGAGGAAGTCGAGCAGGCCCTGCCGCAGGACGCGCCCGCGTGCGGTGGCTGCCTTGCGCCCGATCTCCTGCAGCTGGAGCTCGACGGCGGCGTCGGCCGGGTCCTCGTGGGTCAGCTCGGCGGCCGGGATCGCGGTCAGGTCGTCGTCCTGGGAGGTTCCGGCGCGCACACCGGTGAGGGCGGTGATGCCGCCGAGGAGCTCGCGCAGCGCGGTGCGGTGCTGGTCGAAGATCTCGCCCCACGGAGCCGGGGCGCGCTGGGCGATGGTGGCCAGGGTGGCGTCGGGCCCGAGGCCCAGGACGCTGGTCGCCCCCACGGCCTCGCTCGCGCGGGCGAGCTCGGCGATGTCCAGGGCCTCCAGGGCGGTGTCGACCTCCCGCGAGGCGAGCGGGACGCGCGCCGTGCGGCCGGTCTCGAGCAGTGCCCGCTCGCTCTCCAGCCGGTGCAGGAGGAGCTCCAGCACGTCACGCTCGTGCCACAGGAAGTCCGACAACGCGCGCATCGCCCACGTCCTTCGGTTCGGTGCGGGCCGCGCCGGCGGTGGAGGGCGGGCGGGCCGCAGGTGGAGGCGGTCTCTACCCCGAGCGTACGCCCTCGGGTCACGCGTCAGAGTGCTAAGGACAGACCGGTGCGCGCAGCGGGTAGGAGCTGCCCTCGAGGATCGTCTGGACCGCCGCGCCCGTCTCCGGGTTGAGCAGGACCGGCGCCAGGAGGTTGGCGGTGGGTGCCTCGCCGTCACCCGGACGGACGACGACGAGCACGGCCGGCTCCTGCGTGCCGAGCTCGGCCAGCGCCTCCTCGCTCACGCGTGGGGCGTAGTCGGGGAAGAACGGGCGCGGGTCGAGGAGGAACAGGCGCACGCCCTCGGCGTCGGTCGCCCGCAGGGAGTACAGCTCCTCGGTCACCGCGCTGAGGGTGAAGTCGGTGAGGGAGCCCAGACCCGGGGGCGGGACGAGGAAGCGGACGCGGGCCTCGGTGACGACGGCGCTCATCGCAGGAAGTCCAGGAGGCTCGGCTGCAGCACGCGGGAGGTGGCCCCGAGCGCCGCCTGGTAGCTGACCTCCTGGATCTGGAGGTCGACGATCGTCTGCGCGAGGTCGGCGTCCTCCACCGAGGACACCTGGTTGGTCAGCGTGACCTGCCGGGCCGAGATGGCGTCCTGCGCCTGGAGCACCTGCTTGTGCCGGGTGCCGACGCTGCCCACCTCGCCGAGCACCGCGCCCAGCCGCGAGTCCAGGTCGTTGAGGAAGCGGCTGACGTCCTCGTCGCCGGCCTCGACCTTCGCCGCGATCTCGCGCAGGAGGGAGAAGACCGACATGCCCGCCGGCTCGCCCGTGGCGTCGCGGACGAGCTCGCCGTTCGCGTCCACGACGTCGACGCCGAAGACGTCCGCGCCCGCGGAGTCGACCCGGACCGACGTCGTGTCCGAGACCTGGCGCAGGACCTCGGCGCCGGTCCGGCCGGTGTAGCTGACGGTGCCGGCCGCCGTCGTCGTGTAGGCCGCCTGGGTGGAGGTGCCGGCGAAGACGGAGCGGCCGAGGTAGGTCGTGTTGGCGACCTCGAGGAGGCTGTCCGCGGTGGCCCGCAGCTCGTTGGCGATGGCGGAGCGCGAGCTCGGCCCCTGGGAGCCGGTGTTGGCGCCCTGGACGGTGAGGTCGCGTGCCCGGCGCAGCGAGGTGAGGGCGTCCCCGAGGGCGTCGTCCACCGTGGTGAGCCAGGCGTCGCCGTCGGCCGCGTTGCGGGCGTACTGCGCCGTCGTGCGCTGGTCGGCACGCAGCCGCATCGCGTCGACGGTCGCGGCGGGGTCGTCCGACGGGCGAAGGACGACCTTGCCGGTGGTGAGGCGCTCCTGCAGGTGCGCCATGCGGGAGATGTTCTCCTGGAGCTGGACCAGGGAGGCTCGCTGGAGCCCCTGCTGCGTCACTCGGCCGATCATCGTCGTCCTACCTTCCCACCACGCCGGTGCGGTTGATCAGGGTGTCGAGCATCTCGTCGACGGTCGTGAGGACCCGGGCGGCTGCCTCGTAGGCGCGCTGGTACATCACGAGGTTGACGCTCTCCTCGTCGAGGTCGACGGCGGTGTGGGAGAGCAGCTGGCCCTCGGCGATGCCGCGCGTGTGCTCGGCTGCCTCGGCGCGGCGCACGGCCGCGCGGGTGCTGACCCCGAGGTCGACGACGGCCCCGCCCCACAGGTCCCGGGCGCCGGAGAGCTTGGAGATCGCGGTGGCGATCGAGCCCTCGACCTCGCCGGGGACGCCGGTGGTTAGGTGAGCGATGTCGGTGACCGCGACCCTCAGGCCGAGAGCGGGGTTCAGCCCCGGCGCGAAGGAGAAGAAGTCCCGGGTGACGCCGTCGTGGCCGGGCAGGGAGGAGTGCAGCGCGTTGACCTCGGTGGCGATCGTCGTCACGAGGGCGTCGTAGGAGGCCGCCATGCCCGCGAAGGGGCCGTCGGTGGCGAGCGTGTCGACCAGGCCGGAGAGCCGGCCGCCGGTGGCACCCGCGGTGTCGCCCGACGCCGCCCAGACGAGCCGCGGTGGGCCCGCGTGGGCGCCCCAGCCGTCGTCGGGCATGGAGCTTGCGCCGGCCAGGCCCTCGAGCGCGGACGTGCCGTGGACGGCGACGGCGTAGGTCTGGTCGCCGCGCACGAGGGCGTTCCCGCCGACCATGACGTCGATCGTGCCGTCGGCCCGCGCTCGCACCTCCCCGCCCACGAGTGAGGCGAGGTCGGTGAGCAGGACGCCGCGCTGGTCGATGAGCTCGTTCGCCGGGACCCCGGAGACCTGGGCGTCGCGGATGCGCGCGTTGAGGTCGGCGACGGCCACGGCGGTCGTGTTGACGTCGTCCGCGATGGCCGAGGCCTGGTCGCGGGTGGCGACCCACTGGCTCTCGGCCGCGCGGTAGGAGTCGGCGACGGCCGCGACGAGGGAGTTTGCGTTGCCGAGGAGGACGGCCTTCGCGGCGGTGTCGTCCGGACGGTTGGCGACGTCCTGCCAGGAGGTGAAGAAGGTGTCCAGGCCGGCGGCGAGACCCTTCTCGCTCGGCTCCTTGACGCTCGTCTCGACGAGGCGCCAGCCGGCGGCGACCGCGCCGAGGCGGGAGGCGGAGGAGGTCTGCGTGCGGAGCTTCGTCTCGGCGAACAGGTCACCGAGCCGCTCCACCGAGGTCACCCGCACGCCGAGGCCGCGAGCCGTGCCCGTCATCGTCGGCTGGGTGCCGCCGGTGATCGCCTCGAGGTTGACGCGCTGGCGCGTGTACCCCGGGGTGTTGACGTTGGAGATGTTCTGCCCGACGGCCTCGAGCGCGATGCGCTGGGCGTTGAGGGAGGTGTAGGCACCGTTGAGTGCGGAGAAGGAGCTCATGAGGGCCTCTACAGGGACTTGTCGACGAGGTGGGTGTCGGCGGCGCCGCGGGTGGTGAGCCCGCGGGCGTCGTAGACGTCGACGCTCTCGCTCAGGGACATGAGCGTCTCCTGCGTCGCGTGGTGGGTGGACATGAGGAAGTCGCGGTTGGTCCGGGCGACCGAGGCGATCTCCGACGTGAGGGTGAGGAACGCGGCGCGGTGCTCGCGGAGGATGCCCTCCCAGGGCGCGGGAGCCGCGGTGGCGATGTCGAGGAGGCTCGCGCCGTCGGGCAGGTCGAGCTCGGCGACGAGGGCGGCGACCTCGACGGTCCGGGCGAGCTCGGCGGTCCGCACCTGCGCCAGGACGGCGTCGACGTCGCGGACGGCGCCGGGCAGGAGATCGGTACGCCCCGCGTCGAGCAGGAGGTGCTCCACCTCCAGCCGGTAACGCAGCGCGTCGAGCAGATCCCGCTCGCGCCAGAGGAGATCCGAGAGCGAACGCAGCATGGTGTCCACTCCCTCCTGTGCCTGCACGTTGACCATCACGTCCATCCCATCGGCGCGGTCGGCCGCCGTATGAGGAAAGAGAGAGGCGGATTTGAGGGCCCCAGGTGGTCGGTTGGTCCCGAAGATCCCACTTTCGGACGAGAGTGAGTGTGATCCGGGTCACGTCCACCGGGGACGAACGTCCCAGAATCCGTGAAATCTACAGTTGAAGCGGTGAATGGTTTCCTGATAGGGGGCCAATGACGGAAATAGGGGCTTGTACTTTTGGAGGAGTCGGCCCCATGCTGAGGTCGTTCGCTCCCGTCGGGGCGACCCGGAGACGGGAATCGGCGGGAACGAGCCCAACGATCACGACTAAGGGTGGGCCGGGGCTGGCCGCACCCGCTTTGGGGGTATGGCCATGGCGCTTGCGCGTCACGAGCAGGACGAGCTCATCCAGCAGCACCTCTCACTGGTGGGCTACCACGTGAGCGAGATGATCCGGCGGGTACCCGCCCACGTGCAGCGTGACGAGCTCGCCGCTGCCGGCTCGCTCGCCCTGGTCCAGGCAGCCCGCGCCTTCGACGCGGAGCTGGGTGTCCCGTTCGGCCGGTACGCCTCGACCCGCATCCGCGGCGCGATCCTCGACGAGCTGCGGGGCATGGACTGGGCCTCGCGCGGTACTCGCCAGCGCGCCCGCCGCCTCGGTGAGCTGACCGAGCGCCTCACCGCAGAGCTCGGCCGGGCACCGCGCCCCGAGGAGCTCGCCGACGCCATGGGCGTCGGGGTTGAGGAGGTCCGCTCCATCCGCGACGACGCGCAGCGCCGGATCGTCTCCCTGGACGCCGACACCACGACCGGCGCGGCGACGCTCGCCGACCAGTCCCTGAGCCCCGAGCAGCGCGTCGTCGTCGCCGAGCGGCTGCGCTACCTCACCGCCGGCGTGACCGAGCTGCCCGACAAGCTCCGCGTCGTCGTCGAGGGGATCTTCTTCCAGGAGCGCCCGGTCGTCGAGATCGCCGAGGAGCTCGGCGTCACCCAGTCGCGGATCAGCCAGCTGCGCACCCAGGCGCTCGGGATGCTGCGCGACGCGATGAACACCGCGCTCGACCCCGAGCTCGTCGCCGTGACGCCGGAGGTCCCCGGGGTCGCCGAGAAGCGCCGCCAGATGTACTACGCGGCCGTGGCCCAGCGGGCGAGCACCTCGGCGATGCACGCCGCGGCGGTCGAGCTCGCGGTGCCGGCCGTCGTCAGCGAGGCGGTCTGACCCAGGGCCTCCGCCCGGGCTCAAGTCCGCGCGCGGCCGACCGATAGGCAGGTCGAGCAGACGACCGACCTCCTGGGAGCCCGCGTGTCACGCAAGCCCGAAACGACCATCTCCGCCGTCCTCATCGTCAAGGACGAGGAGGAGTGCCTCGCACGGTGCCTCGAGTCCGTGCGGTGGGTCGACGAGATCGTCGTCTACGACACGGGATCGAGCGACCGGACCGTCGAGATCGCCCGCCGGTTCACCGACACCGTCGTCGAGGGCTACTGGGACGACGACTTCGGCGCGGCCCGCAACCGCGCGATCGCCCGCGCGACGGGGGAGTGGGTGCTCGTCGTCGACGCCGACGAGCAGTTCGTCGGCAGCCCGCACACGGTTCGCAAGCACCTGGGCTCCGGGCGTGCGAACTTCTTCACCATCCCCGTCGGCACGCAGGTCGTGCAGCCGGGCACCATCGACCCGTCCGCGACGTCCGTGCGCTTCTTCCGGCGCTCCGACGGGCAGTACGCCGGCGCTCTCCACGAGCAGGTGGTCAACCGTCCCGGGGTGCGGCGGGTGCTGCGACCGCTCCCTGGGGCGTCGATCACGCACACCGGCTACTCCGAGGGGCCGGAGGCGATGGAGGCGCGCTTCCGCCGCAACCTCGAGATCGCCGAGCGGGAGCTGGAGGCAGCGCGGGACGCGGGCCAGGACGGGCATGAGGTCGCGATCCGGGAGAGCAACCTCGCGCGCTCGCTCGTGGGGGCCGGTCGCCGGGAGGAGGGCATGGAGCTGGGGGAGCGTGTCCACGACGGGGGCGCGCTGCCCAACATCGCGATGGAGAGCTTCGCCCGGGCGATGGCGATCACCGCAGCGGCCCACGGTGACACGGTCCTGGCCCGCCAGTGGGCGGGCCGGCTGCGGGCCGTGGCCAACCACCCGGTCTGGGCCGACACCGTCCTCGTGGAGATCAGTGCGGCCGAGCATGACCCGGTCGCCACGCTCGACGCCCTCGAGCTCGTCCCCACGACGATGGTCGACGAGCACGGCCGTCAGGTCCGGCGGGTCGAGTACTCCCGGTACGAGGTCTGGGCGCTGTGGAAGCTCGGCCGGGCTCGCGACGTCCGGCGCGCCGCCGTACGCGCGGCAGCCGCGGGCGTGCTGCCGGGACAGCCGCACGAGCTGTGGGAGTGGGTCGGTGAGGACGGCCTGCGCGAGGTGGTCGAGGCGCTGACCGAGGACGCGTGGCAGCTCCTCGGCGTGCTGTGCACGCACGTCGGGGCCACCGAGGCCGCGCGGAACGTGCTCGACCTCATGGCCCGGGTGCGCCCCGGGGACCTCGCGGTGCTGCTGTGCGCCCGCGAGCTGCGGTTCCCCGCCGACCTCGCCGGCCTCGAGGAGGCCGCGACGTGGTCCGCCCGGATGCGCACGGCGGGCCTGGAGGAGTACTGCACTCTCGTCGCCCTCGCCCAGGACGTCGGGACGCCGGCACCGCAGCGGGCGCGGGCCGCCGCGCTCGCCCACTTCGCCTACGGCGACCCGCGGGCCCTGCCCGCCCTGGAGGACGCGCTGGCGGCCGTCGCCCCGGAGGACGAGGCCGAGCTCGCCGCGCACCTCGACGTCCTGGCGCCGGGCCTCGTCCAGCGCGCCTGACTCCCGGCCGCGTCGTCCCGAAGTCTCCCGGCGAGATCTCTCAACATCGCTCCCACCCTGCCGATCAGTGCGGGTGTCCGCCCATGGATGGGCGGGTGATCTTGATCCTTCAGGAAGAAGAGGAACCACCATGGCTATGTCCG
>NZ_VDFS01000046.1:0-41353 GCF_006151955.1 Georgenia sp. 311
TGACCGCGGCCTTCACCCTCGCCCTCATCGCCGAGCTCATGGGCCGCTCCCTGCACTACGACTCCATGATCCGAGTCGGCATCTGATGGATCTCCTCGACCACGGAGTCCGCACCGGGACAGCCGGGTTCGTGCTGTCCCGGCTGCTCCTGGCGGCGCCCAGCCAGGCGCTCGCCGAGAGCTTCGGGACCCCGCAGATGCGCGGGACGTGGCCGCTCACGGACCCCTCCAGCGCTGCGGCGCTGGAGGGGTTCGGGGCCGACCCGTACGAGGTGCTCGCCCGCGAGCACGTGACGCTCTTCCGGGGCCGGCAGCCCCTCGTCGCCCTGCACGAGTCGGCGTGGCGCGCCGACGTCGACCGGGCGGCGCTGCTGAGCGAGCTCGCGGCGACCTACGAGGGTGCGAACTTCACCGGCCTGCCCACCCCCGTCGACGACCACCTGGGCTACCAGGTGGCCTACCTGGCCGACCTGGCCACCCTCGTCGGGCGGGCCAGCGCCGCCGGTGACCTCGAGACCGCGCGCGCCGCGGCGGAGCGCGCCGAGCGCTTCCGGACCGAGCACCTCGACCCCGTCGTGGAGCTGGTCCTCCAGGGCATCGAGGCGCATGCCCACACCCACCTGTACCGGGCCCTGCCCGGTCTGCTCCGCGGCTTTCTCACCGAGCACGAGAGACTGTGTTCCGCGGCCCTGGACCACCCCCCAGCCTGAGGAGGCTCCGTGCTCGACCCCACCCAGCTCGACACCCTCGCCGCAGGGTTCACCGTCCTCGCGCGCTTCCACCAGGAGCCGCCGGACGAGGACACCCTGGCGACGTTCCGCCAGATGCTCGACGAGTGGCCGCTGCCCGGGACGGAGGGCGCCACTCAGGGCCTGCAGGTCCTGCGGTCCTCCGAGGCCGTGGCGGAGGACGCCGCAGCCGTCCGCGCCGACCACGCCGGGCTCTACGGCACCCTTGCCGTCGCCCGCGTCGCGCCCTACGAGTCGGTTCACCGCGGCCAGGAGCGGCTCGTCTTCGACGCGCACACCCTCCAGGTCCGCGACGCCTACCGCACCCTGTCGCTGCAGGCTCCCAAGCTCAACCGGGAGCCGGACGACCACATCGGCCTCGAGCTGGAGTTCGTCGCCCAGTCCTGCCTGCGGGCGCTGGACGCCCTGGACCAGGGCTCCGAGGCGGACGCGGAGCGGTACGTCCGCCTGGGCGCGGACTTCTACCGCGACCACCTCGGCCAGTGGGCTCCCGAGATGCTCGGACGGGTCGTGGACGAGGCGCACACCGCCTTCATGGCGGGTCTCGCCCACCTCACGGCCGGCGCGCTCGAGAGCTACGCCCAGGCCACCGGCGTCCAGACCGAGGACGCCTGACAGCCCCCGTCCCCCGGTCCAGACGCCGAGAGCTGGATCGTGCACCGTGCACGATCCAGCTCTCGGCGTCTTTGGGCGGGGCGTGACCAGTCGCGGGGACGAGATCCGTCGCGGGGGCCCGTCCTGGGTCCCGCGTCCCTCCCGTCCCGCGTCCCTCTCGCACCACCTCCCTTCCCCACCCACGTCGCCGGCTCGGGCGCGTGCACGATCCAGCGCTCGGCAGGTGGTGGGGCGCCCATGTGCGGGTGGTGAGGGCGCCATGTACGGCGAGAGCCGGATCCTGCGTGCAGGATCCGGCTCTCGCGCGTGAGGGGTTGTGCGTGAGGGGGCGTCAGCCGCTGACGCGCTCCATGATGAGTTCGCGGACGCGGGCGGCGTCGGCCTGACCGCGCGTCGCCTTCATGACCGCGCCGACGATCGCGCCGGCCGCCTGCACCTTGCCGCCACGGATCTTCTCCGCGACGTCCGGGTTGGCGGCGAGGGCCTCGTCGACGGCCGCGATGAGCGCACCGTCGTCGGAGACGACCTCCAGGCCACGGGCGACGACGACCTCCTCCGGACCGCCCTCCCCCGCGAGCACGCCGGCGAGCACCTGGCGGGCGAGCTTGTCGTTGATCCGGCCCGAGTCGACGAGCGACTGCAGCTCGGCGATCTGCGCCGGGGTCACGGCCAGCTCCTCGAGCTCGACGCCGTCGGCCTTGGCGGTGCGGGCGAGCTCGCCCATCCACCACTTGCGCGCCGCGCCCGGGTCGGTGCCGGCCGCGACGGTCGCCTCGATGAGGTCCACCGCCCCGGCGTTGACGACGTCGCGCATCTCGGCGTCGGCGTAGCCCCACTCCCCCTGGAGACGACGACGCCGCAGCGCCGGCATCTCGGGCAGCGAGCTGCGGATCTCCTCGACCCACTCCCGGCTCGGGGCGAGCGGGACGAGGTCCGGCTCGGGGAAGTACCGGTAGTCCTCGGCGTCGGACTTCACCCGGCCGGGCGACGTCGTGCCGGTGTCCTCGTGCCAGTGGCGGGTCTCCTGGACCACGGCCTGGCCGGCGTCGAGGACGGCAGCCTGGCGCGAGACCTCGTAGCGCACGGCGCGCTCGATCGAGCGGAAGCTGTTGACGTTCTTCGTCTCGGTGCGCGTGCCGAGCGGCGCGTCGGGGCCCGGGCGCAGCGAGACGTTGATGTCGGCGCGGACGTTGCCGCGCTCCATCTTGGCCTCGGAGACGCCCAGTGCCCGGAACAGGTCACGCAGCGTGCTCACGTAGGCGCGGGCCACCTCCGGCGCCCGCGCGCCGGTGCCGGTGATCGGCTTGGTGACGATCTCGACGAGCGGCACCCCGGCACGGTTGTAGTCCACGAGGGAGTACTCCGCCCCGTGGATCCGGTTCCCGGCGCCGCCGACGTGGGTGTTCTTGCCGGCGTCCTCCTCCATGTGGGCGCGCTCGACCGCGATCGGGACGACCGTGCCGTCCTCGAGCTCGACGTCGATGGCGCCGTCGAAGGCGATCGGCTCGTCGTACTGGGAGGTCTGGAAGTTCTTCGTGAGGTCCGGGTAGAAGTAGTTCTTCCGGGCGAAGCGGCACGTCTCGGCGATCTCGCAGCCGAGGGCCAGGCCGATGCGGATCGCGTACTCGACGGCGGTGCGGTTGACCACCGGCAGCGCGCCGGGCAGCCCGAGGGACACCGGCGTCGTGAGGGAGTTGGGCTCCCCGCCGAAGGCGTTGGGGGCGCCGTCGAACATCTTCGTCGCGGTGCCCAGCTCGACGTGCACCTCGATGCCGATGACCGGGTCGTAGCGGGTGACGGCGTCGTCGAAGTCGACGAGCGCGGGGGTGGTCGCGGTCATCGCTGGGCCTCCTCGGAGACGGTGGTGGGCAGGGCCGGAGCCTCGGCCAGCAGCCGGTGCCCGCGCTGCTCGTCGAGCAGCCGCTCGAGGACCGCTCCGACCCGGTAGAGCCGGGCGTCCTCGCGGGCCGGGGCCAGCGCCTGGAAGCCGACCGGCAGGCCGTCGTCGCTCAGGCCGCTGGGCACCGAGATGCCGGGGATGCCGGCGAGGTTCGCCGGGATGGTCGCGACGTCGTTGAGGTACATCGCCATCGGGTCGTCGAGCTTCTCCCCGAAACGGAAGGCCGTCGTCGGGGTGGTCGGTGAGACGAGGACGTCGGCCTGCTCGAACGCGGCGGCGAAGTCGCGCTGGATGAGCGTGCGCACCTGCTGCGCGCTGCCGTAGTAGGCGTCGAAGTACCCGGCCGACAGTGCGTGCGTGCCGAGGATGATGCGCCGCTTGACCTCGTCGCCGAAGCCGGCGCCGCGGGTGGCGCCCATGACGCGCTCGGCGGTGAGGGGGCCCTCGGAGGGCTCCACGCGGAGGCCGTAGCGCATGCCGTCGAACTTCGCGAGGTTGGAGGAGGCCTCGGCCGGGAGGATGAGGTAGTACGCCGCGAGCGCGTAGGCGAAGCTCGGGCAGGACACCTCGACGACCTCGGCCCCGGCCTGACGGAGCAGCTCCAGGGCGGCGGTGAAGCTCGCCTGGACGCCGGGCTGGTAGCCCTCGCCGCCGAGCTCACGGACGACGCCCAGACGCACGCCGCGCAGGTCGCCGGCGCCGGCCGCGGCGACGAGGTCACCCACGGGGTCGGGCAGGGAGGTCGAGTCGCGCGGGTCGTGCCCGCCGATGAGCTCGTGGAGCAGCGCCGAGTCGAGCACCGTGCGCGAGACCGGGCCGGCCTGGTCGAGGCTCGAGGCGAGGGCGATGAGCCCGTAGCGCGAGACCCCGCCGTAGGTCGGCTTGGTGCCCACGGAGCCGGTGACGGCGGCGGGCTGGCGGATGGAGCCACCGGTGTCCGTGCCGATCGCCAGGGGCGCCTCGAAGGCGGAGACGGCCGCGGCCGAGCCACCGCCCGAGCCGCCGGGGATGCGCTCGAGGTCCCACGGGTTGCGGGTGGGGCCGAACGCCGAGTGCTCGGTGGAGGAGCCCATGGCGAACTCGTCGAGGTTCGTCTTGCCGAGGATCGGCAGGCCCGCGGCGCGCAGCCGCTCGACGATCGTCGCGTCGTACGGCGGCACCCAGCCCTCGAGCATGCGCGAGGCGGCCGTCGTCGGCTGTCCCTTGGTGACGACGACGTCCTTGACGGCGATGGGCACGCCGGCGAGCGGGTGGAGCTCCTCGCCGCGAGCCCGACGCTCGTCGACGTCGCGGGCGGTGGCCAGCGCCTCCTCGCCGTTGACGTGGAGGAAGGCGTGCACGGCGCCGTCGACCTGCGCGATGCGCTCGAGGTGCGCCTGGGTGACCTCGACCGAGCTGACCTCCTTCGCGCGCAGCCGCTCGGACAGCTCCGCCGCGGTCGCGGTGATCAGCTCGTTCATGCGTCCTCCCCGAGGATCTGCGGGACCAGGAACTGGCCGTCCCGGCTGGCCGGCGCGCCGGAGAGCGCCGCGTCGACCGACAGCGGCTCCTCGACGACGTCGGGCCGCATGACGTTGGTCAGCGGGATCGGGTGGCTGGTGGCCGGGACGTCGGGGCCGACGGCGGCGCTCACCTGGGCGACGGCATCGGCGATGACGCCGAGCTCCCCCGCGAGGCGCTCGACCTCCTCGGTCGTGAGGTCGATGCGGGCCAGGGCGGCCACACGCGCGACCTCGGCTGCGTTGATGGTGGACATGGAGATCGAGTCTAACGCCACGCCCCGCGCCGCCGGGGCTGGGCAGCCCCTCGCTGCTCTAGGTTTGGTACATGAAGCTGAGCACCGCCCGCAGGTGGCTGCGGCCGCGCGTCCGACGCGCCGTCACCTGGGGCGCCCTCGGCCTCGCATGCGCGCAGGTCGCGGCCGCCGCGACCGTGTGGGGGGTGGACTCGCTGCGCAAGCGACGGGAGCCCCCCGGCGGGGAGTTCCCCCTCACCGAGCCCGTGCCGATCGACGTCGCCGGCTCCGCGCTCACGGTCTACACCTACGGCGAGGACGTCTACGCCGCGATGCTCGAGGCGATCCGCGAGGCGAAGCACTACGTCTTCTTCGAGTCCTACATCTGGAAGGACGACCCCGTCGGCCGGGAGTTCAAGCGCGAGCTGATCCGTGCCGCCGAGCGCGGGGTGCAGGTCTTCGTCATCTTCGACTCCTTCGGCAACCTCGTCGTCCCGCGGTCGTTCAAGCGCTTCCCCGACTCGGTGCACGTCATGCGCTTCCCGCTGTGGCGCCCGGGGCTCATCACCTTCAACATCCGCAAGTCCGGCCGGGACCACCGCAAGATCCTCGTCGTCGACGGCGAGCGCGGCTTCGTCGGCGGCTACAACATCGGCCAGCTCTACGCGACGAGCTGGCGCGACACCCACCTGCAGGTCCGCGGTCCGCAGGTGTGGGAGCTGGACAACGCGTTCGTCGACTTCTGGAACGAGCACCGCCGCCCCCACCACCCCGAGCTCGAGGACCGCGGGGCGCTGTCGTGGGACGCCCGCATCCAGTCGACGCAGAACTCCCCCTCCTCGATGCTCTTCCCGGTGCGCGGCGCCTACATCAAGGCGATGGACCGGGCGCAGCACCACATCTACATCACCCAGGGCTACTTCATCCCCGACACCGAGTTCCTCGGCGCGATGCTCCGCTCGGCCAGGCGCGGGGTGGACGTGCGGGTGCTCATCCCCGAGGTGTCCAACCACGTGCTCGCCGACTGGGCAGCGCGCACCCTGTACCGGCGCATGCTGGAGGGAGGGGTGACGATCTGGCTCTACCAGGGCGCGATGGTCCACGCGAAGACGGCGACGGTCGACGGCCGGTGGACGACGATCGGAACGACGAACATCGACCGGCTGTCCCTCGTCGGCAACTTCGAGATCAACCTCGAGATCTACGACGAGGCCATCGCCCGGCACATGGAGAAGGTCTTCGCCACCGACCTCACCAACGCCCGTCTGCTCACCCTGGAGGAGTGGGAGAGTCGCCCGTTCCTCAACCGGGTGGGTGAACGACTGCTCCACCCGCTTCGCTTCTTGTTCTGAGGTACCACCGTGCTCGACGTCCTCGCTTCCGCTCCCCTCCTGACGATGATGCTCGTCGTCGCCCTCGGCACCCTCCTCGGGGCGGTGCCCTTCGGGCCCGTCCGCTTCGGCGCCGCCGGAGCGCTGTTCGTCGGGCTCGCGGTCGGCGCACTCGACCCCCGCCTCGGGGAAGGGCTGGGCCTGGTCCAGACGCTGGGCCTGGCCCTGTTCGTCTACACCGTCGGACTGGCGGCCGGCGGCACCTTCTTCCGCGACCTGCGCGGCCAGCTGCCGCTCATGGCCGGATCGATCGTCGTGCTCGTCGTCGTCGCGGGCGTGGCCGTCCTGGCCGCCCGGTGGGCCGGGATCCCCGCGGCGATGGCCGGCGGGGCCTACGCCGGGGCCCTGACCTCGACGCCGGCGCTGGCCGCGGCGACGACGGCGGCCGGCTCCCAGGAACCCGCGGTCGGGTACTCCCTCGCCTACCCCATGGGCGTCCTCGTCTCGATCGTCGTCGTCGCGGTCGTCACCGCGCGGCCGTGGCAGGCCCGGCGCGACCCCGACCCGACAGCGGGCATCGGGCTCATCGACGTGAGCGCGGAGGTCGAGCACCCCGGGCCGCTGTCGGCGATCCCCGGCGTCGCGCAGGGCGAGGTCCGTCTGTCCTACCTCGAGCGGGACGGGGCGACCCGCGTCGTCGACGCCGACGAGGACCTGCAGGCCGGCGACCGCGTCGTCGTCGTCGGGTCACGCGAGGCGGTCGAGCGCGCCGTCGAGCACCTCGGCCGGCGGGTGCACCGCCACCTGGCACACGACCGCTCGGTCGTCCACTTCCGCCGGTTCGTCGTGTCGAACCGGAAGGTGGCCGGGCGCACGGTCCACGACCTCGACATCCCCGGCCGCTTCGGTGGCGTCGTCACCCGGGTGCGCCGCGGGGACCGGGACCTGCTCGCCGGCGACGACCTCGTCCTCCAGCTCGGGGACCGGGTCCGGGTGGTCTTCCCGCGCGGGCGCCTCACCGAGCTGTCCGAGATCTTCGGGGACTCCGAGCGCGGCGTGAGCGAGATCGACCCGCTGTCGGCGATGACCGGCATCGCCGTCGGCCTGCTCCTCGGGCTCATCACGGTGCCGCTGCCCGGCGGGGCCGCCTTCGCGCTCGGCTCGGCGGCGGGCCCGCTCGTCGTCGGGATGGTCCTCGGCCGGCTCGACCGCACCGGTCCGATCGTGTGGACGCTGCCCAACGCCGCGAACCTCACCATCCGCCAGCTCGGCCTGCTGCTGTTCCTCGGGGCGACCGGCCTGTCCTCCGGGCAGGCGTTCGCCGCGCAGGCGTTCACGCCGCTCGGGCTGCGGGTCGTGCTCGTCGGCATCCTGCTCGTCGGACTCGCCGCCGTGGCGTTCGTCGTCATGGCCCGGCTGCTCGGGCAGAGCACGCCGCGCACGGCGGGGGCGCTGGCCGGCTTCGTGGGCCAGCCGGCGATCCTCGCCTACGTCGGCGGCCGGGTCAGCGACGAGCGGGTCGAGGCGGGCTACGCCTCGCTGTTCGCCCTGGGGATCATCGTCAAGATCCTCCTCGTCCAGTTCGTCACCACCCTCTGACCGCCGGCCCCGCCGTCGGGCACCAGGTGCCTCCGGCGGGACCGGAGAGGGCCGGGAGTGACCGGCCGGCGAGCCTGCCGGGTCAGCGCAGGCGGAGACGGACGGGCTGGCCGGGCCCGATCCGGTCGAGCAGGTCGCGGTCCTCGGCGACGACGTGGCCGACGACGTTGACCGTCGGGTCGGCCGGCAGGTCGCGCCGCTGGATCGCGATCTCGCCCTTGTACCGACCGGCGGCGTCGTTGTCGACGGTCACCGAGCCCAGGGCGCGCCCGACGGTCGGCCCCGCCGGGACGGCGACGTCGGCGAGCGCCCCGCGGGCGCCCTCGAGGCGGACCATCGCGGCGGCGTCGTCGGTGCGGTTGCGGTCCTGGACGGCGAGCCGCTCGGCCACGGCCTGCGGCACCGGTGCGGTGAGCTCGACCTCGAGCTCGACGACCCCCTCGACCGCCCACGCCCGCCACGTGCGGCGGGTGCGCTCGGACAACGACGGGTCTCCGACGAAGACGTCGTCGACGCCGAGGCGGAGCAGGTCGATGGCCGCGGCCACCGGGTGGGTGTCGCGGTGCCGCTCGAGCGTGGGCAGGCCGAACCCGAGGGGGATGCGGCGCAGGCCGTCGCCCGGCACCCACGCCTGGACGGGCAGGCCGAGCCCGTGGAACATCCGGGTCTGGGCGTCGAGGAACTCCTCCGACAGCCCGGTCCACACCTTGGGGTAGAAGTTGTGCGAGATGCCGATCCCCTCGGTGCGCATCCCCATCCCGACGAGCCGCTCGTAGTCGCCCGGGGTGGCCGTGGAGGCGTTGAACCAGATCGGGATCGAGCGGGACAGCGCGACGATCTCCTCGTCGCTCAGCCCGTAGTCCACCCGCAGGGCCGTGACGCCCCAGTCGCGCATCGTCCCGGCCGTCGTCACGTCCAGGCCGACGGCCGCGAGCGACGGGCCGGAGATGTCGACGACGAGGCCGAGCCCGTTGTCCTGGGCGAGCGCGCCGACCCGCTGCATCCGCGCGCGGAAGTCGCCCTCGGGCTCCTCGGGAACGTGGAGGGAGCCGAAGAGCGTGGTGAACCCGTCCTCGCGGGCGGTCGCGCAGACCTGCTCGGCGACGTCGAGGTGACGGAAGTAGGCGGACAGTCCGAAGCCGGTCACGGGGTCTCCTCGAGGGGGTCGGTGCACCCGCGCGGGTGGTGCCCGCACGGGCCCTCAGTCTCTCAGCCGGCGCGGGCCCCACCGCGAGGCAGGCGGCCCGCTCCTTCGTACACTGGCCCGCGTGGCACAGACCGAACCGGTCCCCGCGAGCCTCGACGAGGCGAGGGACGAGGCCCGCGCGCTCACCGAGAAGATCGACGGCGCCCGCGAGGCGTACTACGGCAAGGACACCTCGCTCGTCGACGACGCGACGTACGACGGGTGGATGCACCGCCTGGAGGAGATCGAGCGCGCGCACCCCCTGCTGCGCAGCCAGGACTCCCCCACCCAGGTGGTGGGTGCCGCCGGGACCAGCGACCTGCCGACCATCGAGCACGCCGAGCCGATGCTCAGCCTCGACAACGTCTTCTCCCTGGAGGAGCTCGCCGAGTGGTGCGCCAAGACCCAGGCGGCGGCCGGCCGCACGGTCGCCTGGCTCACCGAGCTGAAGATCGACGGACTGGCTGTGTCGCTGCGCTACGAGCACGGCGTCCTCACCTCCGCCGCGACGCGCGGGGACGGCCGGGTCGGTGAGGACGTCACGAGCAACGTCAAGCGCCTGGGCATCGTGCCCGACCGCCTCGCGGGCGAGGGGCACCCTCCGCTCGTCGAGGTCCGGGGCGAGCTGTTCATCCCCGTCGCGGAGTTCGAGCGGCTCAACGAGCTGCAGGCCGAGCTCCGTGAGCGCGCCGTCGCGGAGGCCCGCACCCGGTGGCAGGAGCGCTCGACCGGGGGCACCTTCGACGAGTCCCGCGCCGAGGCGAGCGCCGCCCGCCGCTTCCCCGCCTTCGCCAACCCGCGCAACGCCGCCAGCGGCGGCCTGCGGCAGCGGCTCGACAAGAAGACCGGGCTCGAGCACGAGGCCGGGACCGCCCGGCTACGCGCCCTGGCGCTGTTCGTCCACGGCTTCGGCGCCTGGGGCGACCCGCCGGTCCACGCGCAGAGCGAGGTGTACGAGCTCCTCGCCGGCTGGGGCCTGCCGACCAACCCCCGCACCAAGGTCCTCGGCAGCGTCGAGGAGGTGGGCGCCTACGTCGAGCAGTACGGCCGCGAGCGCCACGAGGTCGAGTACGAGATCGACGGCGTCGTGGTCAAGGTCGACGAGTTCGCCCTGCACGCCGAGCTCGGCCGCACGAGCCGAGCCCCGCGCTGGGCCATCGCCTACAAGTACCCGCCCGAGGAGGTCCACACCCGGCTGCTCGACATCAAGGTCGGCGTCGGGCGCACCGGGCGGGCCACCCCCTACGCCGTCATGGAGCCGGTGCACGTCGCGGGGAGCACGGTGCGCCAGGCGACGCTGCACAACCAGGAGGTCGTGCGGGCCAAGGGCGTGCTCATCGGGGACACGGTCGTCCTGCGCAAGGCCGGTGACGTCATCCCCGAGGTGCTCGGGCCGGTCGTCGACCTCCGCGACGGCAGCGAGCGCGAGTTCGTCATGCCGCAGGACTGCCCCGAGTGCGGCACGCCGTTGCGGCCGATGAAGGAGGGGGACATCGACCTGCGGTGCCCCAACGCCCGCTCCTGCCCGGCGCAGGTGCGCGGACGGGTCGAGCACATCGGCTCCCGCGGCGCCCTGGACGTCGACGCGCTCGGCGAGGTCACCGCCGCCGCCCTCACCCAGCCGACGAGCCCGGCGCAGCCGCCGCTCACCACCGAGGCCGGCCTCTTCGAGCTCGAGCTCGACGAGCTCGTGCCCATCGAGGTGGTCGTGCGCGACAACGAGACCGGGGAGCCGCGGGTGGACGAGCACGGCGAGCCCGTGCGCCGCCGCCCGTTCCAGCGGGTGGAGCTCACCTACCCGCCGGGCTACGAGGACGCGACACCGGCCGAGCGCCGCGCGGCAGGGGTGCGCAAGAACTTCCGCCGCGTCCACCCCTCCAAGCAGGCGCTCGTCCTCCTCGAGGAGCTGGAGCGCGCCAAGACCAAGGACCTGTGGCGCCAGCTCGTCGCCCTCAACATCCGGCACGTCGGACCCGTCGCCGCGCGGGCGCTCGCCGCGCACTTCGGCTCCCTCGACGCGATCCGCGCGGCGGAGCAGGCCGAGCTGGCCGCCGTCGAGGGCGTCGGCGGGATCATCGCCGACGCCGTGCGCGACTGGTTCGAGGTCGACTGGCACCGCGAGATCGTCGAGCGGTGGACGGCCGCCGGCGTCCGCTTCGCGATCCCCGGCCACCCCGGTCCCGGGGCCGCCGCGGAGACCGGGGGCGTGCTCGAAGGGCTCACCGTCGTCATCACCGGCTCGATCGAGGGCTACACCCGCGAGGGTGCCAAGGAGGCGGTCATCGCCGCGGGCGGCAAGGCCGCGACGAGCGTGAGCAGGAAGACCGACTACGTGGCCGCCGGCCCCGGTGCCGGGTCCAAGCTCGCCAAGGCCGAGGAGCTCGGGCTGCCGGTCCTGGACGCCGAGCAGTTCCGCACGCTCGTCGAGCAGGGGCCCGACGCCCTGGGCTGAGGCCACCGGGTCCACCCCTGGTCTGAGGGCGTGCCACCCCCGGTCAGCCCGGGGTCGGACGCCCGGTGTGGGACCCACCTGGCACCCTTGAGTCATGTGCGGTCGCTATGCATCGTTCCGGGAGGCGCAGGAGCTCGCCGACGCCTTCGACGTCGAGGAGATCGCGGAGGAGGCCGCCGCCGTCCACCCGTCGTTCAACGTCGCCCCCACCGACCGGGTGCGCGTCGTCCTGGAACGCTCGGACGGGCACGTGCGCCAGATGCACTCCGCCCGCTGGGGCCTGGTCCCGGCGTTCGCGGACGACCCCTCGATCGGGGTGCGGATGATCAACGCCCGGATCGAGACGGTCGCGGAGAAGAGCGCCTTCGCCAAGTCGCTGCGCGCCCGGCGCTGCATCCTGCCCGCCGACGGCTACTACGAGTGGCGCAAGGAGCCCGACGGCTCCAAGACGCCCCACTTCATCCACCGGGCCGACGCCGCACCACTCGCCTTCGCGGGGCTCTACGCGTTCTGGCGTGACCCGAGCAAGGACGACTCCGACCCCGCCCGCTGGCTGCTGTCGACGACGATCCTCACCCAGCCTGCCCGCTCCCAGCTCGCCGGCATCCACGACCGCGAGCCCGTCGTCCTGCGCGGCGACGCCGTGGCGCCGTGGCTCGACCCGTCGGTGACCGCGCCCGAGGAGGCCCTGGCGGCCATCGGCGCGGAGCGGCCGCAGCTGCAGTTCCACCGGGTGGGGCCGCGCGTGGGTAACGTCCGCGTCGACACCCCCGACCTCATCGAGCCCGTGGACTGACGGTGAGCACCTCCCCCACCGACTCCCCCTGGTCCTACCCGCCACCGCCCCCGCCGCCCGCGTCCTCCCAGCCCTGGGTGTCACAGGGCTCGACCATGCACGGCGCGCCACCACGCCTGCCCGAGCCGCAGCTGCGCGACACCAGCCGCACCGTGGACCTGCTCGTCGTCCTCCTGCTCGCGGTCTTCGTCGCGATCCCCTCGCTCATCGGCGGGGTCGGCACCGCCACCACCGGGTACGGCGCGTTCTTCGGGGCGCTGGCGTCCCTCGCCATGCCGGCCGCGCTGTTCTGGCGCCGCACGCGGCCGGTCCCCTCCGCCGTCGTCGTCTACGGGGCGGCGCTGGTCCACTTCGCGAGCGGCGCGCCGCTCATCGTCGCCGACGTCCTCATCTTCGTCGCGCTCTACTCGGTGACCGTCTACGGGCCGGTGTGGGCGGGGCGCACGGCCCTCGTCTCGGCCATCTTCGGCGGCCTGCTCCTCGCGACGTGGATCAGCGGGACGTCCGGTCCCGGCCTCACTGGTCGGTTCTGGCTCGACCTGTCTCCCGAGAGCCTCCTTCTCATCGCCGTCATCGGCGGCCTCATCGGGGCCGCGTGCCTCTTCGTGTGGGCGATGGGGCTGGTGCGCCGCAGCCGCCTCGCCCACACCGAGACGCTCGCCGAGCGCGCCCAGCGGCTGGAGATCGAGCGCGACCAGCAGGCCCAGATCGCCACCGCCGCGGAGCGCTCACGCATCGCCCGGGAGATGCACGACATCGTCGCCCACTCGCTGTCGGTCGTCATCGCCCAGGCCGACGGCGGGCGGTACGCGGCGGCGGCGGACCCCGACGCCGCCGTCCGCGCGCTCACGACCATCGCCGACACCGGGCGCGCGGCCCTCGCCGACATGCGCAAGATCCTCGGCGTCCTGCGCGCGCCGGGCGGGGAGGACGAGACCCACGGCGCGACGATGCCCCAGCCCATCGACGCCGACCTCGACGGCCTCGTTGAGCAGCTGCGCTCCTCGGGGCTCGACGTCTCGCTCATCCGCGTCGGCGACGCCCGCCAGCTGCCCCCCGGCCTCGGGCTCACCGTCTACCGGATCTGCCAGGAGGCGCTGACCAACGTCCTCAAGCACGGCGGTCCGGCCGCGAGCGCCACCGTCCTGCTCCAGTGGGCACCGCAGCGCATCATCGTCCAGGTCGAGGACACCGGCCGAGGCGCGGCCGCCTCGAACGACGGCGCCGGGCACGGTCTGCTCGGCATGCGCGAGCGGGTCATGCTCTTCGGCGGGACGCTCGAGACCGGCGCGAAGCCCGGGGGTGGCTACCGGGTGCGGGCGGAGATCCCGCTGCCCGGCGTCACGCCGCTCAGCCCACTCCCACCCCCCGACGGCGCGAACGCCCCGCTGGCTCCGGCATCATGGCCCCAGCAGCAACGAAACGGAGTCCTGTGAGCACCGAGCCCATGCCCGCCGAAGACACCCCCATCCGTGTCGCCCTCGTCGACGACCAGCAGCTCGTGCGAGCCGGCTTCACCCTCGTCATCAACTCCCAGCCGGACATGGAGGTGGTCGCCGAGGCCTCCGACGGCGCGCAGGCGCTGCGGATGCTCAGCGCCTACGACGCCGACGTCGTCCTCATGGACGTGCGCATGGCCGGCATGGACGGGCTCACCGCCACCGAGCAGCTCACCGCGCAGGGCTCGGGCCCGAAGGTCGTCATCCTCACGACCTTCGACCTCGACGAGTACGTCATGCGCGCGATCAAGGTCGGAGCGAGCGGCTTCCTCCTCAAGGACGTCCCGCCGGAGGACATGCTCCAGGCCATCCGCACCGTGCACGCGGGCGACGGCGTCATCGCGCCGTCGTCCACCAAGCGGCTCATCGAGCACCTCGCCCAGGTCCTCCCGGACGAGCAGAAGGCCCCGCCTGCCATCCTCGACGCGCTCACCGAGCGCGAGCGTGAGGTCCTCGTCCTCATGGCCCGCGGGCGCAGCAACACCGAGATCGCCGCCGACCTCTTCGTCGCCGAGGCCACCGTGAAGACGCACGTCGGGCGGGTGCTCTCCAAGCTCGGCGCCCGCGACCGGGTCCAGGCGGTCGTCCTCGCCTACGAGACCGGGCTCATCACCCCGGGCTCCTAGCCCGTCCGCGCGCGCCCGCCCGCCCCAGGGGTGGACCCGCGGGTGGTGGCGTACGACCACGGGATGACCCGAGAACAGGCCCCCGGCAGGACGCAGGCACCGTGGTGCCGCCCGTAGCGTCGGTGACATCACCAGACGCGGCCCGTGGCCGCCCCACCCAGGAGGATCCCTGTGAGCAGCTCCCCCCGACGACCCGCAGTCCAGGCACGCGGCCTGAGCAAGGTCTACGGCAGCGGGGACGTCGCCGTCCACGCGCTCCGCGGCGTCGACGTCGCCTTCACCGCCGGTGAGTTCACCGCGATCATGGGGCCTTCCGGCTCCGGCAAGTCCACCCTCATGCACCTGCTCGCCGGGCTCGACGCGGCCACGGGCGGCCAGGTCGTCCTCGGGGACACCGAGCTCACCGCCCTGGGCGACACCGAGCTCACGCTGCTGCGCCGTGAGCGGGTGGGCTTCGTATTCCAGTCCTTCAACCTCCTGCCGATGTTCACCGCCCTGCAGAACATCACCCTGCCGTGCGAGCTCGCCGGCACCGCCCCGGACCAGGGGTGGCTCGACACCCTCATCGACACGCTCGGCCTGCGGGACCGGCTCACCCACCGGCCCAGCGAGCTGTCCGGCGGCCAGCAGCAGCGCGTCGCCATCGCCCGCGCCCTCATCACCCGCCCCGACGTCGTCTTCGCCGACGAGCCGACCGGCAACCTCGACTCCCGCTCCGGCGCCGAGGTGCTCTCCTTCCTGCGCACCAGTGTGCGCGAGCTCGGGCAGACGATCGTCATGGTCACCCACGACCCGGTCGCGGCGTCCTACGCCGACAGCGTCGTCCTCCTCGCCGACGGCCGCATCGCCGGCTCGATCGACAACCCGACCCCCGAGTCGGTCCTCGCCGGTCTCGACGCGCTGCGCACGGTGAACGCCTGATGCTCAGACTCACCCTCACCCAGATGCGCCGCAGCACCGGGCGCCTGCTCGCCGCGGGCCTGGCGATCATGATCGGCACGGCCTTCATCGCCGCGACACTCCTCGGCACCGCGGTCATCCGCGACACCACGTACTCGGCGGTCACCGCCGACATCGGAGACGCGGACGTCGTCGTCCAGTCCGGCGACGACCTGCTCACCCCCGAGCAGCTCGACGAGGTCCGGGCCCTGCCCGGCGTCTCCGTCGCCGACGGCCAGGTGACGATGTTCGGCTCGATCGTCGCCGGTGGGCGCCAGGACTGGTCGGCCGTCGACGCCGTCGGCTCCCCCGGCCTGTCCGGCGTCACCGTCCTCGACGGCACGCTCCCGACGGCGCAGGGCGAGGTCGCCCTCACCGCCTCCTCCGCCGACCGGCTCGAGGTCGAGGTCGGTGACGCACTGACGATGTCGACCGAGATCTACCTGCCGCCCCCGCCTGGCGCGAAGGACTCGATGCCCTTCGTCGACGCGGAGCTCACCGTCGCCGGCATCCTCCAGGACCCCTCTGCGCTCGTCGGCATGGGCAACACGGCGCTCGTCACCCCCGCCCAGCGCGACGCCTGGGTGGTGCAGGCGGACCGCGAGCTCGCCTTCAGCGAGATCCTCGTCCGCGCGGCGGACGGCGCGGAGCCGGCCGCCGTCGCAGCCGCGGTGTCCGCGGAGCTGCCGAATGCCGCCGTCCGGACGGGCGAGGAGTACGCCCAGCAGACGCTCCAGGACCTCACCGGTCAGGCCTACGCCCTCACCGCGGTCATCCTCGCCTTCGGCGCGCTGGCGATGTTCGTCGCCGCGATCGTCATCACCAACACCTTCCAGGTGCTCGTCGCCCAGCGCACCCACACCCTGGCCCTCCTGCGGGCCGTCGGCGCGACCAAGCGCCAGATCCGCCGCTCGGTGCTCACCGAGGCGCTCATCCTCGGGATCGTCGCCGGTGTCGCCGGGCTGGTCCTCGGCACCGCGCTCGCCCAGGGCGCCCTGTGGGTCCTGCACGCCCAGGAGCTGCCCTTCCCGGTGCCCAGCAACGTGACGATCACGGCGGCGGCCGTCATCGTCCCGATCGTCACCGGTGCCCTCGTCACCGTGCTGGCGGCGCTGTCCCCCGCGCGGGCAGCGACCGTGGTCTCCCCGCTCGCGGCGCTGCGTCCCCCTGAGCCGCCGGACCCGCGCGGCGCCTCCCGACTGCGCGTCGTCGCCTCGCTCGTCCTCGTCCTGGGCGGCGGCGCCATGGTGGCCGCGGCCCCGTTCCTCGCCGGCGCCGAGTCCATCGACGAGGAGACCGCCGTGCTCGGCGGGCTCGCCCTGGGGATCCTCGGCGGCTTCGTCTCCTTCGCCGGCGTCATGCTCGGGATGGTCTTCGTCGTCCCGACGGTCGTCCGTGGCCTGGGCGCGCTCGCCCGGCGGGCCGGTGGCGGCACCCCGGCGCGGATCGCCACCGCCAACGCCGTGCGCAACCCGCGCCGTACCGCGGCGACCGCCACCGCGCTCGTCATCGGCGTCACGCTCGTCGCGCTCATGTCGACGGGCGCGGTGAGCGCCCGGTCCAGTCTCGACTCGATGCTGCGCAGCCAGTTCCCCGTGGACCTCGTCGTCTCCTCCAGCGCCTGGGACCAGGAGACCGGCCTTCCCGGCGGGCTCACCCCCGCGCAGATCGAGACGGTCGAGCGCACCGAGAACGTCGAGGCCACGCTCGGCATCGCCGAGGCCCAGGCCACCTTCCAGACCCCGCAGGGGGAGATCGAGACCGGGGTCTCGCTCGTCGACCGCGCGGCCGCCGAGTCGATCATGCGGGACAGCTCGCTCCTCGACCTGCTCGGTGAGGACACGCTCCTCGTCGGCAGCGGCTGGGCCCGCGACGTCGGCCTCACCGACGGGCAGACGGTGACGCTGGGCGACGCAGACCTCACCCTCGTCGTCCAGGGCAACGGTTACACCGCCTTCGCCCCGCTCAGCCTGCGCGAGGCGATCGACCCGCAGGCGCCGGTCACCGAGCTGTGGGCGCGCCTGTCGGGCGAGGACCAGGCCGCGACGATCACCACGGTCTCCGACCGTCTCACCGAGGCCCAGGCGGTGGCCACGGCGCAGGACCCCGACGCGCGGTACGACACCCCCTACGTCGACGGGCCGGCCGCCCAGCGCGAGATCTTCGAGCAGGTCATCAACACGTTGCTGGCGATCGTCGTCGGACTGCTCGGCGTGGCCGTCGTCATCGCGCTCATCGGCGTGGCGAACACGCTGTCCCTGTCGGTCATCGAGCGGCGCCGCGAGTCGGCCCTGCTGCGGGCCATGGGCCTGACCCGCGGCCAGCTGCGCCGGATGCTCGCCGTCGAGGGCGTCTTCCTCGCCCTGGCCGGGGTGCTCATCGGGGCCGTCCTCGGGCTGCTCTACGGCTGGGCCGGCACCGCGGTCATCCTCGGCCGCTCAGGCGAGCTCGCGCTCGCCGTGCCGTGGGGGTACCTCGGCGCGATCGTCGTCGTCGCGCTCCTCGCCGGGTTCGCGGCCTCGGTGCTGCCCGCCCGCAGCGCCGTGCGCACCCCGCCGGTCGCCGCGCTCGCGGCCGACTAGACCCGTCGCCGCCGGGCTGGAGGGGCCGGCGCCGACGCACCGACGGACCCCGTCGTGTCCCTGGACGCGGCGGGGTCCGTTCGTGCTGTGGCGGCCCCTCCCCCACCCCGTGAGACTGGCGCCACACCGGCCGCGACGAGCGGCCCCCGACCCCGGAGGACCTCCCATGCCCCGTGCGCACGGTGTCACCGCCCTCGCGACCGCCGCCCTGCTCGCCCTGCCCCTCGCCGCCGGCGCCGCGCCGGCGCCCGACGACGGGCCGGGTCTCCCCCTCGGCGCGGCAGACCTGCAGGAGACCCGGCACACCGAGGCGGTGGCCCCGGGGGTCACGCTCACCCGGATCGTCCGCGGGGACGCCGAGGCGACCTACCCGTGGACGGTCGAGGTCTCGGTGCCCGCGGGCTCCGGCTCACCGGACCCCGACGCCCCCGCCACCGCGCTGCGCGACCGGGCGAGCGCCGAGGAGGTCGTCGCCGAGCTGCGTGCCGCCGGGCTCGACGCCCGCACCGAGGAGGTGCGCACGCAGCCCACCGTGGACTTCGCGGGCGGCAGCCTCGGCTGGCGTGTGCGCGTCGGCTCGTTCACCGACCGGGCCGCGGCGGACGCGGCCCGGGAGCAGGTCGTCGCCGCCGGGCACCGCGGCTCCACCCTGTCGACCGCGTGGGACGCCGACGGCGAGGAGGACCGCGGGCCGTGGCGGATCGACGTCCTCACCGTCGACCCGCGCCACTTCCGCGGCGAGCTCGCGGCGTCGGTCGGCCCGGACGTCGAGCGCCGCGAGACGACCTCCGAGCTCGCCGCCCTCTCCGGGGCCCTCGCGGCCGTCAACGGCGGGTTCTTCGTCCTCGACCCGCGGGCCGGCGCGCCCGGCGACCCGGCCGGGGTTTCGGTCGTCGACGGCGAGCTGCTCAGCGAGCCGGTCGGGGACCGGCCCGCGCTGCTGCTGCGACCCGACGCGCGGCGCACCGAGGTGGAGCGCCTCACGTGGGAGGGCGAGCTGCGCACGGGCGGAACCCGTCTCCCGCTCGACGGGGTCAACCGGGTGCCGGGCCTCGTGCGCAACTGCGGCGGGCTCGACGACCTGCCGACGTCCCTGCCGCTGCACGACACGACGTGCACCGACCCCGACGAGCTCGTCGTCTTCACCGGCACCTACGCCGCGACCACGCCCGCGGGCCCCGGTACCGAGGTGGTGCTCGACGCGGGCGGCCGGGTCGTGGAGGTCCGCGGGGAGCGCGGGGGCCCCGTGCCGGAGGGCGGGCGCACCGTCCAGGCCACCGGCGACCTCGCCCCGGTCCTGCGCGGACTCGTCGAGGAGGGCGGGCGGCTCGACGTCCGCACGACCCTGCACGACGAGGAGGGCCGACCCGTGCACCCCACCCGCTACCCCGCCGTCGTCAACGGTGGACCCGAGCTCGTGCGCGACGGCGCACGGCACGTCACCGTCGCCGCCGACGGCATGGTCCACCCGGACAACCCGAGCTTCTACTACGGCTGGGCGCACAAGCGGAACCCGCGCACCCTCGCGGGCGTGGACGCCCAGGGCCGCCTCGTCCTCGTGACCGCGGACGGGCGCAGCACCGACGCGCTCGGCCTGTCGATCCCGGAGGCCGCGGACGTCGCGGTCGGGCTGGGTCTGCGCGAGGCGCTCAACCTCGACGGCGGCGGGTCGACGGCGATGGTCGTCGGGGACCGGCTGCTCACCGTCCCGTCCGACGCCGCCGGGGAGCGGCCGGTGGGCGACGCGGTGCTCGTCCTGCCCGGGCGGTCCTAGGCGACCGCGCGGGGCGGGGTGGCGCTGCTGGTCCACTCCACCGAGCGCGGCAGGAGGATCCCCACCGTCACGGCCACCGGGAAGGCGACGAGGAGAGTCACGACCCACCACTCCAGCGCGCCGGCCTGCGACACCCCGGTGGCGAGGAGGAGCAGCTGCCACGTCACGACGGGCCCACGGCCCCACCGGTGGCGCTGGTAGAGCGCCCGGCCCGCGGCGACCAGCACGGCGCACAGGCCGAGGAACAGGGCGGCGAGCACGGCGGTGACGGCCCCTCCGGTGCTCTGCCCGCGGACCACCTCGAGGAGCATCCCGACGGTGAGCGCGAGGAGCGCCCCGACCTCCACGAGGAGGAGCAGCAGCGCGCTGAGAAGGGCGGTGGGCGGACGGACGGGCCGGTCGGAGGTCACGGTCCTGAGCGTACGTCCTACATCCGTGTGACGAAGGCCACTCCCCCCGGGAGGTGGTTGACCTCCGCCGAACCCTTGTCCCGGCACGGGCCGTCGTGTGAAGGTGGTGCACAGTCATTCTCCCGGACCGCCCCCCTTGCTCCATCAGGCGGTCCGCACGCGCCCAAGAAGGAGTTTCATTCATGGACTGGCGCCACACCGCCGCTTGCCTGACCGAGGACCCCGAGCTCTTCTTCCCGATCGGCAACACCGGCCCCGCTCTCCTGCAGATCGAGGAGGCCAAGGTGGTCTGCCGCCGGTGCCCCGTCGTGGACACCTGCCTCAAGTGGGCGCTGGAGAACGGTCAGGACGCCGGGGTGTGGGGCGGCCTGTCCGAGGACGAGCGGCGCGCTCTCAAGCGCCGCACCGCCCGAGCCCGGCGCGCGTCCTGACTCCCCTCGCCGCACTGAGCGTGCCCCCGGTGTCCCTCGCGACGCCGGGGGCTTCCTCGGTGTCCGCCGCCGACGACGGGGGCCTCTTCTCCGGGGTCGCCGACTACGCGGTCTCCCTCATGGAGACCCTCGGCGGGCCCGGCGCGGCCCTCGCGATCGCCCTGGAGAACCTCTTCCCGCCGATCCCCAGCGAGGTCATCCTCCCGCTCGCCGGCTTCACCGCCAGCCAGGGTGAGCTCGGCCTCGTCAGCGTCATCCTCTGGACGATCGCCGGCTCGGTCGTCGGCGCGCTCACCCTCTACGGGCTGGGTGCCGCGCTCGGGCTGCGCCGGCTGCGGGCCATCGCCGACCGGCTGCCGCTCGTCGACTCCCGCGACGTCGACGCCACCGACCGCTGGTTCCAGCGCCACGGCACCAAGGCCGTCTTCTTCGGGCGGATGCTGCCGATCTTCCGCAGCCTCATCTCCATCCCCGCCGGCATCGAGCGGATGAGCCTCCCGGTCTTCCTCGGGCTGACGACGGCGGGCTCGGCGATCTGGAACACGGTCCTCGTCCTCGCCGGGTACTACCTCGGCGAGCGGTGGCACGTGGTGGAGGAGTACACCGGCATCCTCCAGCTCGTCGTCATCGCGGGCATCGTCCTCGCCGTCGCGTGGTTCCTGTGGAGCCGCACCGGCCGCCGCGGGCGCGAGCGCCGGCAGCGCAGCGAGGCACCCGCCACCGACTGAGCGGGACGCGGCGGGCGAGCCGCCTCAGCGGGCCTCGGCGATCCGGGCCCGCACGGCGACCTCGGTCCCGCCGCCGGGAGCCGGCAGCCACTCGATGGTCCCGCCGAGCTCCCCGCGCACGAGCGTGGAGACGATCTGGGTGCCGAGGCCACCGAGGACGCTGCCCTCCTCCATGCCCTTGCCGTCGTCGCGCACGGTGACGGAGAGCTGCTCGCCCTCGCGGTCCGCGGTGACGACCACGGTGCCGCCCTCGGGCCCGAGCCCGTGCTGGACGGCGTTGGTGACGAGCTCGGTGAGCACGACGGCGAGCGCCGTCGCGTCGTCGGCCGGCACCTGACCGAAGCTGCCGCACACCTCGGTGCGCACCTGCCCCTCGCCCGCCGCGACGTCCGCCGACAGGCGCAGCACCCGGACGAACAGGGCGTCGAAGTCGACGATCTCGTCGATGATCTGGGAGAGCATGTCGTGGACGAGGGCGATCGTCGAGACGCGACGGATCGCCTCGCCGAGGGCCTCGCGGACCTCCTCGCTGCCCGAGCGGCGCGACTGGAGACGCAGCACCGCGGCCACGGTCTGGAGGTTGTTCTTCACCCGGTGGTGGATCTCGCGGATCGTCGCGTCCTTGGTGAGCAGCTCGAGCTCCTGACGGCGCACCTCGGTGACGTCGCGGCACAGGAGCACCGCCCCGCGCCGCTGACCGTTCTCCGTGATGGGGATCGCGCGGAAGGAGACGACGACGCCGTGCGCCTCGATCTCCGAGCGCCATGCCGCCTTGCCGGTCATGACGACGGGCAGCGACTCGTCGACCGGGCCCTCGCCGTCGATGACCTCGGTGACGGCCTCGACGAGCACCTTTCCGGTGAGGTCACCGATGATTCCGAGCCGGTGGAAGCACGACAGTGCGTTCGGGCTGGCGTAGAGCACCTCGCCGTCCAGGCCGAGGCGGAACAGGCCGTCCCCCACGCGCGGGGCGCCGCGCCGCGAGCCCGACGGGGTCTCGGGCTGGGGGAACTCCCCGCGGGCGACCATCGCGCAGATCGCGTCGGCGGCCTCGACGTAGTTGAGCTCCAGCCGGCTGGAGGTGCGGGTGATGCCGAGGTTCGCCTGGCGGGAGACGACGGCGATGGTCCTGCCCTCGTGGACGACGGGGATCGCGTCCTCACGCACGGCGTGGGAGCCGATCCAGCGCGGCTCGGTCGCCCGGACCGGGACCTGGCGCTCCATCGCCTGACGCAGCAGGCGGCGGCGTCCCGCGGGGATGAGCCGGCCGACGACGTCCTCGTAGTAGACGGTGGCCCCGGTCGAGGGACGGCAGTGGGCGACGATGAGGAAGTCCTCCTCGCCCATCGGGATGCACAGGAGGAGGTCGGCGAACGAGAGGTCCGATACGACCTGCCAGTCACCGACGAGCTGGTGGAGCCACTCGATGCTGTGCGGGTCCAGCCGCGACCTGTCCTGGATGAGTTCGCTGAGCGTCGACACCCTGCCAGCGTATAGCGCGGCCCGCCGCGAACCCGGCGCCCGCGCGGCGCGGCGGCTAGGCTGGGACCTCCCACCGACTGGAGGAATGCACAGTGCGCTTCGACGCGACGATCGACTACCCGGCCGACGTGCGAGCGGTGGCCGCGATGCTCGCCGACGACGGCTTCGTCCGCCGCAAGATCGAGGCGTCCGGCGCCCTCGACGCCTCGTGCGAGATCCTGCGTGAGGGCGAGGCGTTCACCGTCACCACCCGCCGCAAGATGCCGACCGACCAGGTGCCCTCGCGCTTCCGCTCGCTCGTCGGGCAGAGCCTGGACGTGCGGCTCGTCGAGGCGTGGGGCGCCCCGCAGGCCGACGGCAGCCGCAGCGGCACCCTGGCGCTCGACATCGCCGGCGTCCCGGTGCGGGTCAACGGCCGGATGTCGCTCACCCCCGCCGGCGAGGGCGCCGCCCAGTCCTACTCCGGCGACGTCACCGCCTCGATCCCGCTCTTCGGGAAGCCGATCGAGAAGGCCGCCGCCGACGCCGTCGACAAGGTCCTCGCCGTCGAGCGCAGGATCGGCCTGGAGTACCTCGCCGGCCGCTGACCCGCCACCCGGTTCCCCCGGCAGGACGGCTGTCCATGGGGGAGGATCGGGGAGTGAGCGAACTCGACGAGGTCCAGGTCGTCGCCGCCCGGATCCAGGAGGCCATGTCCGCTGTCGTCGTGGGCAAGGACCGCGTCGTGCGCACGGCGGTGACCGTGCTCCTGGCCCAGGGCCACCTCCTCGTCGAGGACGTGCCCGGCGTCGGCAAGACGCTGCTCGCCAAGGCGCTGGGGCGCAGCATCGACTGCTCGGTCCAGCGCGTCCAGTTCACCCCGGACCTGCTGCCCAGCGACGTCACCGGCGTGAGCGTCTTCAACCAGGACGCGCGGACCTTCGAGTTCCGCCCCGGTGCGGTGTTCGCCAACATCGTCGTCGGGGACGAGATCAACCGGGCCTCCCCCAAGACGCAGTCCGCCCTGCTCGAGGCGATGGCCGAGGGGCAGGTGACCGTCGACGGCACGACCTACCGGCTCGAGGAGCCGTTCATGGTCATGGCCACCCAGAACCCCATCGAGATGGAGGGCACCTACCCGCTGCCCGAGGCGCAGCGCGACCGGTTCATGGCGCGCATCGAGATGGGCTACCCCGACCCGGCGGCGGAGCTCGCGATGATCGGCTCGCACTCGGAGACCGACCCGCTCGACGAGCTCGAGCCGGTGACCGACTCCGCGACGGTGGCGCGGCTCGTCCAGGCGGTCCGGCGGCTCTACGCGAGCCCCGCCGTGCTCCAGTACGTCGTCGACCTCGCCGTCGCCTCCCGCCACCACCCGCGGCTGCGGCTGGGCGTCTCGCCCCGGGCCGCGCTCCACCTCGTGCGCGCCGCCCGCGCCCACGCCGCCCTGGCCGGGCGTGAGCACGTCCTGCCCGACGACGTCCAGCGCCTCGCCGTGCCCGTCCTCGCCCACCGGGTCATCCTCAGCAACGACGCCCGGCTGGCCCGGGACACCGCCGAGCAGGTCCTCACCGACCTGCTGCGCGAGGTGCCCGTCCCCGCGGGAGTCCGATGAGCCGACGACCGCGCCTCACCGGCCGAGGACAGGTCTTCCTCGCGCTGGGGGTGGTGGTCGTCGCGCTCGGCACGCTGCTCGGCTTCCCGGACATCACCCGGGCGGGCGTCCTCCTCGTCTGCCTGCCGGTGCTCGCCGTCCTCGTCGGGTGGCGTCCCGCGCCGCCGGTGACCTTCCAGCGGCTCGTCGACCCCGCGCTCGTCGCCCCGGACCAGCCGGCCCGCGTCGAGCTCTCCTTCCGCGGGCGCGGCCAGCGGCTCAGCCCGCTCCAGGTCGCCGAGGAGCAGGTCGACCCGCTGCTCGGCGCCCCCCACCGCTTCCTCCTGCCGCGGATGGACCCCGGTGAGCGGCACCTCGTCACCTACACGGTCTCCTCACCGTTCCGCGGCGCCCACAAGCTCGGTCCGCTGCGGCTGGAGCGCCACGACCCGTTCGGGCTGACGACGGCCACCCTCGCGCTGCCCGGCGCCGGGCAGGTCCTCGTCCTGCCGCGCATCGAGCCCCTCGGCGCGGACCGGGTCCGCGGGGGCGGGGTGGGCCGCGAGGGCCAGGTGCCGCACATGGTCGCCCTCCACGGGGAGGACGACGTGAGCATCCGCGCCTACCGGGACGGTGACGACCTGCGCCGTGTGCACTGGCCGACCACCGCGCACCGTGGCGAGCTCATGGTGCGCCAGGAGGACCGTCCGGCGCGCCGCCGCGCCGTCCTCCTCCTCGACCCGCGCGCCGCGGCGTACCGGCACGCCGCGGAGGCCTTCGAGTGGGCGGTGCGCGCCGTCGCGTCGGTCGCGGTGCACCTCGCGCAGGACGGCTACGCGGTCCACGTCGTCGGCGCGGGAGACCCGTCCGCCACCCAGCTGGGCACCCTCCTGCGGGAGCTCGCCGTCGTCGAGCCCACCGCCCGCGACCTCACCACCCACGTGCGCGAGGCGCACGCGCTCACCTCCGAGGGCGCCGTCGTCGTCGCCGTCGTCGCCGACCGCGACCCCGAGACGGTCCTCACGCTCCCCGCGGTCCGCTCCCCCGGGAGCCTGGGGGTGGCCCTCGTCCTCGACACCCCGTCCTTCGCCGACGTCCTGCCCTCCCCACGCGCCGACGACGGCCCTCTCGCCCCCCTGTTCACCGCGGCCGGGTGGCGCACCCGCACGGTGCGCCAGGGCGAGACCGTCGCGGCTGCCTGGGCCGGGGCCACGCGCGGCCTGGACGGGCTGCGGCCGGGCGTCCCGGCGGGGCTGCGATGACCGCCGACTGGCCCGCCGCCGTGGCCCGCGGACGGTGGGTGGACTCCCTGCTCGCGGTGGGCGCGGTCCTCGCCGTCACGTGGCCGATCGGCGGCCTGCTGTCCACCCGCCCGTGGACGGTGCCGCTCGTCGCGCTGCTCCTGCTCCTCGTCGTCGTCGGCTCCCTCGTGCGCGCCGCCCGGGTGCCCGCGTGGCTCGTCCTGCTGGCCCAGCTCCTCGCCCTCACCAGCGGCCTGGCGGTGTGGGCCCAGGAGCAGCGGCCGGGAGAGTCGGCCATCACCGCGCTGAGCACCCTCGCGGTCCAGGGCGTGGACACGATCCAGCACTACGCCGTGCCCGCTCCCGCGACGCCGGGGCTCGTGCTCCTCGTCCTCGCCGGCACCGGGCTGCTCGCCCTGCTCGTCGAGGCGGTCGGGGTGACGTTCCGGGCCGCGGCCGTCGCCGGGGTCCCGCTCCTGCTCGTCTCCGCCGCCACCGCCTCGAGCACGGGCACGGCCCTGGACCCGCGCTACTTCCTCCTCGCCGCTGCCGCCTGGCTGCTCCTGCTCACCCAGCAGGGCCGTCGCACCCTCGCGCGCGCACAGGCACGCTCGACGGTGACGACGGTCGACAGCGGCGCCGTCACGAGCGGCGGGCTGCACCGGCTGTCGGTGACGGCGCGCGTCATGGGGCTGTCCGCGCTCGTCCTCGCCGTCGTCCTGCCCGGGGCGCTGCCCCACCTGCCACCGACCGTGCTCCTGGACCGGGCCGGGGACCCGCAGGCCGGCTCGGTGAGCTTCACCGACACCCTCGACCTCGCCGAGGACCTTGCCGACCGGTCGACCGCGCCGGTGCTGCGCTACCGCACCGACGACCCCGCTCCCCCACCGCTGCGTGTCAGTGCCACCGCCCACTACGCGGACGGCCGGTGGTACCCGGCCGAGTCCGTCGCCGGCCCCGTGGACACCGAGGTCCGCACCCCCACGCAGCTGTTCCTCGCCGCACACGGCGTCGAGGTCTCCACCCAGACCGTCACCGTCACCCAGAACGGCATGCGCGCCCCCCAGCTCGCCGTGCCCTACCCGACGAGCGCGGTCGACCTCGGGGACGTCCCCTGGACGTGGGACCCGGTGAGCGAGGCGGTCGGGGTGGGGGCGGCGCCACGCACCTACGAGGCCTCCTACCTCAAGCTCGGGCCCCTGACGACGCTGCCGGAGAGCGTCGGCGCCCCGCCGCAGCGGCTGCTCGACGTCGTGCCCGTCGCGGAGGTCCAGGAGGACGGCGGGGGCTGGGAGATGCACCTGTCCCGCGACGGACAGCCGGTCGAGTTCGTCCAGCCCGACGGGACCCGCCAACGCCCGTTCACGGACGGCAGCGTCGAGATCGTCGCGCCGGACGGCACGGCGGTGCGCACGTTCTGGGGTGTCGACGCCGCGGACGACGCCCTCCACGTCGACCCGCGGTCCGCCGACCGGGTCCGCGAGCTGGCCGCCGAGATCACCGCGGGGCTGACCAACCAGGTCGAGATCGCGCTGGAGATCCAGCGCTACCTGCGCGGACCGGACTTCACCTACTCCCTCACCCTGGCCGACCCGGTCGAGGGTCCCGACGGCGAGCCGCTCGACCCGCTGTCCCACTTCCTGGAGACCAAGCAGGGCTACTGCACCCAGTTCGCCACCGCGATGGTCATGCTCGCCCGGGCCACCGGCATCCCCGCCCGGCTCGCCGTCGGCTTCCTGCCGGGCAGCGAGGGCCTGGACGGCACCCGCACCGTCGTGGCCTCCGACGCCCACGCCTGGCCCGAGCTCTACGTCAACGGGCTCGGCTGGACGCGCTTCGAGCCGACGCCGAGCTCCCGCGCCGGGTCGGCGCCGTTCTACGCCACCCCGGGCAACGAGGAGGAGGTGCCCACGGTCGGTGCCGACCCCACCGCCGGGCGGCCGACCCCGTCCGCGGCGGCCGTGGACGCGCTCGACCCGCGCGGCGGCGGCACGTCGCTGGGGTGGTGGGACCGCAACGGGCGGACGGTGGGGCAGGTGGCCCTCGGGCTCGCCGGGCTGGCCGCGCTCCTGTCCGTCGTCCCGCTGGCCGGGGCCTGGCGGCGGTGGCGGCTGCGTCACGGCCCCGACGTGACCCAGCAGATCGAGGGCGAGTGGGCGGGCCTCGTCACCGGGCTCGCCGACCTCGGCGTTCCCCCACCGGACGAGGCGGCCACGCCCCGCGGGCTGCGCGACCACTACGCGCGCGAGCTCGCCGCCGACCCGCCCACGCTCGAGGCGCTCACCCGCGCCTCCGCCCGGCTCGAGGCCGCCCGCTACGCCCCTCGCCCGCCCTCCCTCGGGACGATGGGCGAGGACGTGCGCACGGTCCTCGACTGGCGCCGCCGCCACACTCCCCGCGGTCGGCGGCTGGGTGCAGCGCTCCTGCCGGCCGACGGCACCACCCACCTCCGGTCCCTGCTCCCCGGCTCCCGCCCGGCCGCCGTCGACCCGGCCCGCTGAGCCGTGCGGCGGCGGGCCGGTGCGCCCCGTGCCACGATCGGGGCATGAGCGACACGACGACCCAGGACGAACCCGCTGCCCGCGCGCTGTGGGCCGAACGACAGGGCGGGCCCGTGTACGTCGCCCGCAACGAGCGCGGGGCGCAGGTGCGCATCGGCAGCGGCGACACCGAGGGCGTCTTCTCCCCCGGTGAGCTGCTGAAGATCGCCCTGGCCACCTGCACCGCGCTGTCGACCGACCACGTCCTGCGCAGCCGGCTCGGTGAGGACTTCCCCGCCGTCGTCGGCGTCTCCTCCACCGGCGTCGAGGGCGAGAACCGGTACGGGCACCTCGCCGTCGAGCTCCTCCTCGACCTCGCCGACCTCGAGGAGGGCAAGCGCGCCGCCCTGCCCGAGCGGGTCGAGCGCACCTCCGCGCGCCTGTGCACGGTCGGGCGCACACTCAAGGCCGGGGCCGACTACGACCTCACGGTGACCGACGAACCCATCCGGGAGCGCTGATGACCCAGATCGCCCTGCCTGCCCAGACCGAGGACGAGTCCGCCCCGAACCTCCTCGAACGGCTCGTCGACCGCGCCGTCGCCTCCGGGGAGGAGCGCTCACGCCGCCAGGTCGAGCGGCTCACCCGCCGCCACCCACGTGCCTCGGCCGCCGACGTCGTCGCGATCCTCGAGCACCGCTACCGCCGGCGGGTCAAGACGCTGAGCGCCGCCGTCGGCCTCACCGCGGCGGTGCCGGGCGTGGGCACCGGGATCGCCGCCGTGCTCACCGCCGCGAACGTCGGCACGTTCCTGCGCATGAGCACGACCTTCGTCGGCTCCGTCGCGCGCGTCCACGGCGTGCCGCTCGAGGACGCCGACCGCCGCCGCACCCTCGTCCTGGGCGCGCTGCTCGGTGAGGACGGCGCGCGAGCGGTCACCGGCGACCTCGGGGTGAGCAGCCTCTACTGGGGCCGCGGTGTCCTCGGTCGCCTGCCGCTGGGCACGGTCCGCGCCGTGAACAAGGGCCTCTCGCGGCGCCTCGTGCGCTCGGCCACCGAGCGGACCGGCGCCCTGCTCCTCGGGCGGCTCGCTCCCTTCGGGGTCGGCGCCGTCGTCGGCTGGATGCTCGGGCGCGGCCTGTCGAACCAGGTGGTCACCGGGGTCCGGGCCGCTCTCGGCCCCGTCCCCGCAGGTCAGTCCATGACTTGAGCCTGGTCGGCTCAACTTCTTTCGCGGCAGGCGAACTCGGCTGGCACTCTCGCCTCCCGAGTGCCAGCATTGTCCTCGACGGCGTCCCACCTCGGGCGCCTGGGACCGAAGGAGGGACATTCATGGCACTCTTCACCGACCCGCTGCGGGACATGGACCGCGTGGTCAACAGCGTCCTGCGTCAGGCACCCGCATCGGCCGCGATGCCGCTGGACCTGTACCGCCGCGGTGAGTCCTTCACCGCACAGATCGACCTGCCGGGAGTCGACCCGTCGACGATCGACATCGACGTCGAGGACCGCACGCTCACCGTCCGGGCCGAGCGCACGAGCGTCACCGGCGAGGACATCCAGTGGCTCTCGCACGAGCGCCCCACCGGCACGTTCGCCCGTCAGCTCGTGCTCGGCGCCGGCCTCGCGCTGGACCGCATCGACGCCGACTACTCCGACGGCGTCCTCACCCTGACGATCCCGGTGGCCGAGGAGGCCAAGCCGCGCAAGATCCAGGTCTCCCACACCCCGCGGACCATCGAGCAGGACACCCCGCAGGCCTGAGCCGTTCTCCCCGACGGGCCGCCGCACCGACCACCCGGGCGGCGGCCCTCGGCATACGATGGCGCGGTGACCACCGCTCCTGTCGCCACGCCCTACGAGGACCTCCTGCGCCACGTGCTCGAGCACGGGACCCCCAAGGCCGACCGCACCGGCACCGGCACCCGCAGCGTCTTCGGGCACCAGATGCGCTTCGACCTCACCGCCGGCTTCCCGCTCGTCACGACCAAGCGCGTGTTCCTCCGCGGCGTCGTCGAGGAGCTGCTGTGGTTCCTGCGCGGGGAGCGCAACGCCCGCCCGCTGCAGGACAAGGGCGTGCACATCTGGGACGAGTGGGCCGCCGAGGACGGCGACCTCGGGCCCGTCTACGGCTACCAGTGGCGCTCGTGGCCCACGCCCGGCGGCGGCCACGTCGACCAGCTCGCCGAGGTGCTGCGCACCCTGCGGGAGAACCCCGACTCCCGGCGGATGATCGTCTCGGCGTGGAACGTCGCCGACCTCGACGCCATGGCCCTGGCCCCCTGCCACGCCTTCTTCCAGTTCTACGTGGCCGACGGGCGCCTGTCGCTCCAGGTGTACCAGCGCTCGGCCGACCTCTTCCTCGGGGTGCCGTTCAACATCGCGTCCTACGCCCTGCTCACCCACATGGTCGCCCAGCAGGTGGGCCTCGAGGTCGGTGACCTCGTGTGGACCGGCGGGGACTGCCACATCTACGACAACCACGTCGACCAGGTGCGCGAGCAGCTGAGCCGCGAGCCCTACCCGCTGCCCCGGCTCGAGCTGCGCAAGGCGCCGTCCCTGTTCGACTACACGTTCGAGGACGTCGTCGTCCACGACTACCGCCACCACCCCGCGATCAAGGCGCCGGTGGCCGTATGACGCTCGGGATGATCTGGGCCCAGGCCCACGACCGCGTCATCGGCCGCGACAACGACCTGCCCTGGCACCTGCCCGAGGACCTGCGCCACTTCCGCCGCACGACGGCGGGTGACGCCGTCGTCATGGGCCGGCGCCAGTGGGAGTCGCTGCCGGAGCGCATCCGCCCGCTGCCCGGCCGGCGCAACGTCGTCCTCACCCGCAACCCCGACTACGACGCCCCCGGCGCCGAGGTCGTCACCGACCTCGAGGCCGCGCTCGCGCTCGTCTCCGAGGAGGACGCGTGGATCTGCGGCGGCGCCCAGGTGTACGAGGCCGCCCTGGACCACGCCGACCTCCTCGTCGTCACCGAGATCGACCACGCCGTCGAGGGCGACCGCTACGCCCCGCCGATCGGCCCGCAGTGGCGCGTCACCGAGCAGGACCCCGCCGACGGCGGCTGGCACGTCGCCGAGAACGGCATGCGCTTCCGCATCCTCACCTACCGCCGCGACTGACCGCGCCTCACCCCGGGCCGATCTTGGGGAAGGGCTCCAGGGAGAAGACGAACTCGAGCGGGACGCCGAAGTAGGCGCTGATGCGCAGCGCGAGGTGCAGGCTCGGGGCGTACTCACCGCGCTCGAGGTACCCGACCGTCTGGTAGTGCACGCCCAGGGCCTCGGCGAGCTCACGCCGGGTGACGCCGCGCTCAACCCGGAGCATGGCGATGCGGTTGTGGACGACGTCGGTGGGCTCAGACACGCTGCAGCTGCTTCTCCCGGCCGGCCTGGACGACGGAGCCGGACTCCCGGCGGGCCATCCGTCGCAGGAGGACGGGGGCCAGCACGACGCCGACGACCGCCCACAGACCGAGCACGCCGAAGACCTCCAGCGTGCGCCAGCTCTGCCCGAGCTCGATGGCCACGGCGGAGTCCGGGAGCAGCGCGCCGCGCAGGCCGAGCCCCATCCAGTACATCGGGGTGAGCTGACCGACCACCTGGGCCCAGCCCGGGATCTGGGAGATGGGGAAGAAGACGCCGGAGACGTAGACCAGCCCGGCGATGACCAGCATCCCCCACCCGCCGACGGCGCGCGGACTGCGGAACACCGAGCCCACCGCGAAGCCGATCGGGACGCAGGCGACGAGCCCGAGCAGGAGCACGGCGACCATGACCGCGATGCCCTCCGGGCCGGCGGAGCCCCACAGGCCCGGGACGAGGAGGGTCGCCGGGACCGACAGGAGGAGGACGTTGAGGGCGACCTCGAGCGTCCCGCGGGTGGTCTGGCCGACGACGTAGCCGCGCATGCCGTGCGGGACCGACTTGGCCCGGAGCAGGGTGCCGTCCTCGCGCTCGGTGGCGACCTGCGTCGCCAGCCCGTAGGAGGCGGAGAACATCGTGCTGAAGGCGAGCACGCCGGGGAAGATGAGGAGCGCGGCGGTGATGCCGGTGCCCTGGATCTCGTTGTCCCGGTTGAGCCACATGACGACGACGAAGACCGCCGCGCCGATGACGTAGTAGGCGACGTCGTCCGGGGCGCGCAGGGAGTTGCGCATCTCGATCCAGCCGCGGCGGGCCCCGACCCGCACGGCGTTCGTCGTGGCGTTCGTCGTGGCGTTCATCGGGCTGCCTCCACTCGTGCCGGTGCCGCCTGCTCCTCGCGACGCCGGGCGTCGCTGCGGGCGACCATCGTGAGGTAGGTGTCCTCCAGGGTCGTGCGCCGCACCTCGAGGTCGCGCACGTCGTCGTGACGGGCCAGCAGCTCGCGGGTGAACGCGGTGCCGTCCTCGGTGGCGTGGACGTGGCGCTGACCCTCGGACGTCCAGCGGACCTCGGTGCGCCCGGCGACCTGGTGGGCGAGCTGCTCGGCACTGCCGTCCGCCACGATCCGGCCGTCGTCGAGGATGAGGATCCGGTCGGCGAGCCGCTCCGCCTCGGCGAGGTCGTGCGTGGTGAGGAGGATGGTCGTGTCCTCGAGGTCGCTCAGCCGGTGGATGAGGTCGTGGAAGTCGCGCCGGGCGACCGGGTCGAACCCGGCGGTCGGCTCGTCGAGGAAGAGGAGGCGCGGGCGGCCGACGATCCCGATCGCGACGTCGAGGCGACGGCGCTGGCCACCGGAGAGCTTCTTCACCTGCTGGTCGGCCTGCGGGGCGAGGCCGACCCGCTCGAGCAGCTCGTCGGCCGCGTAGGGACGCTCGCGCCCGGCCTCGGAGTAGGGCCGGTAGTAGGCCCCGTAGTGCTCGACGAGCTCGCGGACCGTCCAGCGGCCGTGGTCCCGCCAGGACTGCAGGACGACGCCGACGTCGGCGCGCCATCCCTCGTCCGCCTGGGCGGGGTCCTGCCCCAGGACGCGCGCCCGCCCGCCGGACGGGAGCCGGAAGCCCTCGAGGACCTCGATCGTCGTCGTCTTCCCGGCACCGTTGGGACCGAGGAGGACGACGACCTCGCCGCGGCGGACCTGGAGGTCCACGCCGTCGAGCACGTCCTTGGCGCCGTAGCGCATGCGCAGACCGCTGACCTCGATGACGGTCTCGGTTGCTGCGACCATGGTCGCCCCCCTCTGTCGTAGTGACAAGATGGAATGTAGCAGGAGTGCTACATCCGCGGAACCCCCTCCTGGACTCCCCCTCCCCCGCGACAGCCGACTTCCGCCCGACAGCCGACTTCCGCGCGACAGCCGACTTCCGCCCGACAGCCGACTTCCGCGCGACAGCCGAGTTCCGCGCGACGGCCGATCTCCGCACGGCGTCGGCGCGGACCTCTCTCAGGGCGCGCTGCGGACGCGCGCGAGGACGGCACCGGCGACGGCGTCGGGGGCGAGCTCGGGCAGCCAGTGCCCGCCCGGCACCGGGAGGAACTCGTAGGGGCCCAGGGCGAACCGCGCCGTGGCCCGAGCGGCGACCGGTCCGAGGAAGGGGTCCTCCTCGCCCCAGACGTACGTCGTGGGGACGGTGACCGGGCGGGGCGCGAGCCGGCTGAGCGGGACGGCGCGGTACCAGTTGAGGGCCCCGCGCGCCGCCCCCGGCTCACGCATCCGCTCCTCGTAGTGCCGCGCGGTCGCCTCGGGCAGGCCGGTGCCCGCGAGCGCCGGCACGAGCCGTCGGCGCACCACCTGCTCGGGTATCCACGGCAGCTGGAAGAAGCCCATGTACGTCGAGCGCAGCGCCTGGTCCGAGCGCGGCAGCGACCACCTCATCGCCCCCGGGTGGGGCGTGGACACGACGGTGAGCGAGGCGACCCGCTCCGGGTGGGCCCACCCCAGCGCCCACGCCACACCCCCGCCCCAGTCGTGCCCGACGACGTGCGCCCGGGCGACCCCCGCGGCGTCGAGCACCGCGATCGCGTCGGCGACGAGGTGCTCCAGGCGGTAGGCGGCCCGCTGCGGCGGACGCGCCCCGGGTGAGTAGCCGCGCTGGTCGAAGGCGATCGTCCGCAGCCCGGCGGACCGCAGCAGCGGGACGACGTGCCGCCAGCTCGTCAGGTCCTGCGGGAAGCCGTGGAGGAGCAGGACGGGCGGCCCGCTGCCCCCGTCCTCGACGTCGAAGGTCAGCCGGCCCCGCCGCACGCTCGTCCGCTCGTTCATCCGGACACGCTAGGCGCCGCGGGTACCGTGTGCCCATGGACGGAGGAGGAGCGTGGCCCCGCCGCGCGCTCCTGCTGCCCGTGTCGGCCGCGGTCGTCGCGCTCGCGGTCGTCGCCGGCTCCGCCCTGGCCGGGCCGTGGCGCCTGCCCGACCGCGACGTCGCCCTCCCCGCGCCGGCCGAGCCGACGAACGTGCCCACGCCGACCGCGACGGCCGACCTCGCTCCCCCGCCCGAGCCCACGGAGGGCGGGGTCCCGGTCACTCTCGTCCTCGCCGTCATCGGGCTGCTCCTCCTGTTCCTCCTGCTGCGCGCGTTCCTGCGCCGGGCCACCCTGGCCCGCGGCGCCACCGGCGCGCCCTACGAGGCCGCGCACGGCTCCGTGGCACCCGTCGCCCTCGCCGAGGTCGAGCCCGACCTGCCGGCGCTGCGGCGCGGCGTGGCCGCCGCGCGGCGGGTGCTCGCCGGCGCCGCCGACCCGGACGACGCGATCATCGCCGCGTGGCTCGAGCTCGAGGCCGCCGCGGCGAGCTCGGGCGTCGAGCGCCGCCCCTCGGACACCCCGACCGAGCTCACCACCGCGGTCCTCGACGCGACGAGCGCCGACCCCGACGCCACCCGCGGCCTGCTGCGCCTCTACCACCGCGCCCGCTTCGCGCCGCACGCCGTCATGACCGCCGACGACGTCGCGGCCGCCCGGGGACACCTCGAGCGGCTCGCCGAGTCGTGGGAGCCCGCCCGGTGAGCGGGTGGCGGGTCGCGGGGACCCTCGCCGCCGTCGCCGCGGTCGTCGCCGTCATGGCCCTCATCGGCTTCGCAGGGGTGAACATCGCTCTTGCCGCCGTCGCGACCCTCGCCCTCGGCACCCTGCTGGGCCACCGCGACCTCGGGCGCGACGTCACGCTGCCCGGGCTGCGCGACGCGGAGCGGGCCGGCCACCGCCAGGAGGCGGCCCGCATCTCCTGGTCCCTCACCGACTCCGACGGCCGCGTCGGCGAGCACGGCGTGCGCGAGCTGCGGGCGGTGGCCGCCGGGCGCCTGCGCACCGCCGGGATCGACCCCGCCGACGCCGACGCCGCCCGCGCCGCCCTCGGTGAGCGCGCCTGGACCACCCTCACCTCCCCCACCCCACCGACCGTGCGGGCGCTGGACGCCTGCCTCACCGCCCTCGAGAACCTGGAGCCGCGCCGATGAGCGAGCCGACCCGTCCCCTGCCCGTCGCCGACGTCGCCGCGCTCGGCGGTGAGGTGCTGCGCGAGGTGGGCACCGCCGTCGTCGGCATGACCCAGCCGCTGCGCCTGGCGCTGGCGGCGGTCCTCGCCGGCGGGCACGTGCTCTTCGAGGACGTGCCCGGCCTGGGCAAGACGCTCGCCGCCCGCTCCCTGGCCACGGCGCTCGGCCTGGACTTCCGGCGCCTGCAGTGCACGCCGGACCTCCTGCCGGCCGACATCACCGGCTCCTACGTCTACGACCCGGCGACCTCCGGGTTCACCTTCCGGCCCGGCCCGGTCTTCACCGGCCTGCTCCTGGCCGACGAGATCAACCGCACCGCCCCCAAGACCCAGTCCGCGCTGCTCGAGGCGATGGCCGAGCGCCAGGTGTCCGTCGAGGGCACGAGCTTCCCCCTGCCCTCCCCCTTCCACGTCATGGCGACGTCCAACCCGGTGGAGTACGAGGGCACCTACCCGCTGCCCGAGGCGCAGCTCGACCGGTTCATGGTCCGGCTCGCCGTCGGCTACCCCGACGCCGCGGCCGAGTCCGAGGTGCTGCGCCGGCGGCTGGCCCGCCGTCGCGAGCGCGCCGACGTCCGCCAGGTCGTCACGCCCGAGCAGCTGCTCGCCATGCAGGCCGGCGTCGAGGCGGTGGCCGTCGAGCCCGACGTCCTGGACTACTGCGTCGCGCTCGCCGCCGCCACCCGCGGCCACCAGGCGGTGGAGGTGGGCGCCTCCCCGCGCGGCTCTCAGGCCCTCGTCCTCGTCGGACGCGCGCTCGCGGTGCTCGACGGGCGCGACTTCCTCACCCCGGAGGACGTCAAGGCCGTCGCCGTCCCCGCGCTGGCCCACCGGCTCACCCTCACCGCGGCCGCCTGGGCCGGTGGCACGCAGCCGCAGCGCGTCGTCGAGGCGCTGCTGTCCTCGGTTCCCGGCCCGGCGAGCACCCGACAGGGCGTGCCCGCGAGGTGAGCGCCGCCCGCCAGGTGGCGGCGCGCGCGACGACGAGCCGCTGGCTGCCGCTCACGCACCTCACCGCCCCGCTCGTCCTCGGCACGCTCGTGCTCGTCGCCGGGGCCGTGCTCGCCCGGCCGGACGTCGCCGCGCTCGGCGTCGCCCCGCTCGTCGGCGGGGTGTGGCAGTGGTCCCGGCGCCCCCGGGGTGCGCTGACCGTCGAGCTGCGCGCCCCGGACCAGCTCACTGCGCGCAACGAGCTGCGTGCCCCGGCTGTGCTCACCGCGCCGCCGGGGGTGCGGGCCGCCCGGGTGCGCGCCTCCAGCCCCGGCACCCGCGCGGAGGAGCGGCTGGTGCGGCTGACGCCGGGCGCCACCCGTGAGCTCACGCTGACGACGACGAGTCTGCGCACCGGGGAGAACGAGCTGTTCCGGCTCGACGTCGTCGGGCTGGGTGCCGGGCAGGCGACGGCCGGTGAGGTCGTCACGGTCGGCCCGGCGCGGGTACTCGTCCTCCCGGGCCGGCGGCCGCTCGCCGAGCTGCCGCTGCCGTTCCGGCTCCAGGGCCTCGTCGGCCCGCACGCCGCGCGCCGCATCGGGGACGGCGAGGAGCTGCACGACGTCAACCTCTTCACCGCCGGGGACCGGCTGCGCCGCATCGACTGGCGCACGAGCGCCCGGCGCGGCGTGCAGGGGGGCCGGTTGCAGGACCTCTACGTGCGCCGCACCCAGTCGACGGCCGAGGCTACGGTCGTCCTCGTCATCGACTCGCGCGACGACGTCGGCCCCGACGTCGCGACCTGGGCCGGTGGCCGCGAGGTCCTCACGAACGACGTCACCTCCCTTGACATCGCCCGCGAGGCGGCGGCCTCCCTCGCCGCCGCCTACCTCGGGCAGGGCGACCGGGTCGGGCTGGAGGACCTGGGCCTGCGCCGTCGCCCGGTGCGCCCCGGTGGCGGGCGCCGGCACCTCGACCGGGTCGTGCGGCGGCTCGCGCTGTCCGTCCCCGAGTCCACGCCCCGCCCGCGGGTGCGCGCCCCGCAGGTCCCCTCCGGTGCGCTCGTCGTCGTCCTGTCGACCTTCCTCGACGACGAGGCGACGCGCCTGGCGCTCGACTGGCGCCACCAGGGCCACCGGGTACTCGCGGTCGACGTCCTGCCGCCCGTCCGCGGTGGCCAGCTCAGCGGACGCCTGCTCATGGCCTACCGGATGGTCTCGATCCGCCGCGAGGACCGGCTGACGACGCTGCGCCGCGGCGGGGTCGAGGTCGTGCGGTGGGCCCAGGACGGGGAGGCGGGTGGCCGCGCCGAGCTCGCCGCCCTCGCCCGCCGGCGGCACGGGGCGCCGCGATGAGGGTCCGTGCGCTGCGTGAGGGACTGCCCTCCCTCCGCCCGGCGGCGCGGACCGGGCCCCCGCCGCGCACGTCCGTGCGCACCGGGCCGAGCGTGCCGGCCCTCCTCCTGCGCCTCGGGCTGCTGCTCCTGTGCCTGGCCGCCGGCCCGGTGCTCGCGGCGAGCCAGGCCCAGTGGTGGGTGCTCCTCGCCGCCGGGGTCCTCGTCGCCGCCCGCCCGCACGCGGCGCTCGTCTCCCTCGCCGCGGCGGTGCTCGTCGGGATGCTCGCCGTGAGCGGGGAGCACGCCTGGCAGCTGCCGGTGCTCGTGCTCCTCACCCACGCCCTGCTGCGCCTCGGCGCGCTCGCCGACGCCGTCGCCTGGCAGGGGCGGGTCGAGCTCGGTGTGCTCAGGGACGGCGCGGGCGGGTTCCTCGCCGTGCAGGCGGTCGCCCAGGCGGCCGCCGTCCTCGCCCTCGTGCTCGACGGCGCCGCGCCCGTGCCGTGGCTCGCCGTCGTCGCCGTCGGCGGGCTCGGCGCGCTGGGCTGGACGCTCGTGCGCGACCTGCGCGACTGAGGCGTCAGGCCAGGCGCTCCAGCCGGCCGTCGGCGGTCAGCCGGACGACGGCGTCGAGGGTGAGCCGGTCGAGGAAGGCGCGGTCGTGGCTCACGACGAGCAGTCCGCCCCGGTAGGCGGTGAGCGCCGCGAGGAGCTGGTCGACGCTGGGGACGTCGAGGTCGTTCGTCGGCTCGTCCAGGACGAGAAGCTCGGGCGGAGGGTCGGCGAGCAGCAGCCTGGCCAGGGCCACACGGAAGCGCTCCCCGCCGGAGAGGCTGCCCACCGGACGCTCGACCGCCTCGCCCCGCACGAGCAGCCGGGCGAGCCGTCCCCGGAGCTCCCCCGGCGGCAGGTCCGGGGCGGCCGCGCGCACCGTGTCGAGCACCGAGAGGTCCTCGGCCAGGTCGACCCGCTGCGGCAGGTAGCCGGCGCGCACGGTGAGGCGCGGGACCAGGGCGCGCAGCAGCGACGTCTTGCCCACGCCGTTCGCCCCGACGAGGGCCACGCGCTCGGGCCCCTGGAGGACGACGTCGCGCCCGTCGCTGCTCGGCAGTCGCGCGAGCCGCCGGCCGCGGGGCACCTGCGGGTCGGGCAGGTCGATGCGGATGGCGTCGTCCTCGCGCACCGCCTCCTCGGCCGCACCGACGGACGCCCGGGCGCTCTCCACGCGCGCGGCGACCGCGTCCCGGCGCGCGCCCTGGGACCGCTCGGCGGCGCTCTTCCGCCCGCCGAGGACGATCGGCGGGTACTTGCCCGCCGCGCGGTCCGCGCGTCCCTGCCGGCGGCTGTGCGCGAACCGCTCCTCGGCGCGCACCTGCTCGCGCCGGCGGCGGCGCAGCGTCTGCTCGGCGGTCCGCAGCGACTGACGGGCCGCCTCCTGCTGGGTCGCCAGCCAGTCGCGGTAGGCGCTGTACGGGCCGCCGAAGGTCGTGAGCGACCCCGCCCGCAGCTCGGTGGTCTCGTCCATGAGGTCGAGCAGGGTGAGGTCATGGCTGACGACGACGAGCGTGCCGCGCCACTGGCGCACGATGTCGTAGAGGCGCTCGCGCGAGTCGAGGTCGAGGTTGTTCGTCGGCTCGTCCAGGAGCACGACGTCGGCCCGCCGCAGGACCACCCCGGCGACGGCGGCGAGCACGGCCTCCCCGCCGGACAGCGCCGTGACGGGGCGGTCGAGCTCGGTCGGCAGGCCGAGCGCACCGAGCTCCGCGGCGGCCCGCTCCTCGACGTCCCAGTCGCTGCCGATGGTCTCGAAGTGCGCGGGCTCGACCGACCCGGCCTCGACGGCGCGCAGCGCGTCCCGGGTGGCACGCACACCGAGAAGGTCGGCGAGGGTGGCGCCAGCCGCGACCATGAGCTGCTGCGGGAGGTGGTCAATGCTGCCCGTGACGGTGAGCGACCCGCCGGTGGGCGTGAGCCGACCGGCGACGAGCCGGAGCAGGGTCGACTTCCCGGCGCCGTTGGCGCCGACGAGCCCGGTGCGGCCACGGCCGAGGGCGCCGCTCACGCGGTCGAGCGCCGGGGTGCCGTCGGGCCAGGCGAAGGAGACGTCGTGCAGGACGACGGAGGAGCTGGGTGCCACAGGGGGACCTTCCGGGTGCGGGACGTCGCGCCGCACCCGGGGGCGTCAGCGCGCTGGCGACGTGGTCTCGCTCCGCCGTCCTGTCATCGCTCGCTCCCCTGCTCCGTCCCCTCACACGCGCGGCCGGCCCGCTGGGACATGAGCAGTCTGCAGGCGCTCCCCCGGCAGGTCCAAGAGGTTTTCCCCGGGGAGGTGCTCGCCGCGGCGGCCCGGGGCCAGCCGCGGCGACCCGCCCTCGTCCCCGCCTAGGTAGCTCTCTAGGTGTCCCGGGCACCGGTCACGGGGACAGGTCAGGTGACTCTCCCCGGCGCCCTGCCCGCAGGCCCGCGGGCAGTCTTGGCCCACAGGGGCGCCACTGCCCCCGTGACCGGGAGGAGAGCACCATGAGCGACACACAGCAGAGGATCGTCACGCAACTGGAGCCCGCGGCAGCCGAGTTCGCCGCCGCCACCGCCGACCCGCCGTACCTCTACGACCTCGGGCCTGCGAAGGGCCGGGCGACGGTGGAGGAGGTGCAGGCCGGTGACACGCCCCGGCCCGCCGTCGCGGAGGAGTGGGTGACCGTCCCGGGTGGGCCGACCGGCAGCGTGCGGGTGCGGGTCGTCCGGCCGCCCGAGCCGGCCAGTGACCCGCTGCCGGTCATCCTCTACGTCCACGGAGCCGGGTGGGTCTTCGGCAGCGCCCGCACCCACGACCGGCTCGTGCGTGAGCTCGCGGTGGGCACCGACGCCGCGGTCGTCTTCCCCGAGTACGACCTGTCCCCGGAGGCGCGGTACCCCGTGGCCCTCGAGCAGGCGTACGCCGTCGCGCAGTGGGTCGTCCGGGAGGGGACGTCCCACGGCCTGGACCCGGCGCGGATCGCCGCCGTCGGCGACTCGGTCGGCGGGAACATGGCCACCGTCCTCACGCTCCTCGCCAAGGAGCGCGGGGACCTCACCTTCGCCCAGCAGGTGCTGTTCTACCCCGTCACCGACGCGTCGTTCGACACCGGCTCCTACGAGCAGTTCGCCGAGGGCTACTTCCTGCGACGCGAGGCGATGGAGTGGTTCTGGGACCAGTACACGACCGAGGACTCCGAGCGGGACCAGATCACGGCATCCCCGCTCCGGGCGACGACCGAGCAGCTCACCGGCCTCCCGCCCGCCCTCGTCATCACCGCCGAGGCCGACGTCCTGCGCGACGAGGGCGAGGCCTACGCCGAGAAGCTCCGCGCGGCCGGGGTCCCCGTGGTGGCGACCCGCTACCCGGGCGTCATCCACGACTTCGTCATGCTCGACGCCCTGCGCGGGACGCGGGGGGCCGGTGCCGCCATCGCGCAGGCCGTGGACACGCTACGTGCCGCGTTCGGGCAGGCGTAGCGGGGAACGCAGAAGGCCCGGACCTGATGGTCCGGGCCTT
>NZ_VDFS01000046.1:41674-47534 GCF_006151955.1 Georgenia sp. 311
AATCGAAGGCCTTCTGGATACCGCCGATCGGCTTGGGACACAACGGATTTGCTCGTGTTGTCGAGGAAATCTCCTCACTTCGGCCTCTGACTCCAGCCGGTCTGTGACGAGCTGTGACGGCTCAATGTGGAGGGTAAGTGGAGGGTCGTTCCCGTTCCACACGCATCTGCTAAGCATATTTGGCGCCGGCGGACCGAAGGGGTTCACGTTGGCCTCGCCCCGATGGGCATCAGGCGCAGATGCGCCTCTCCGGACATCCGGCAGGGAGGCGAGGCGATTCCAGCGTGGTCGCGGCTGCATAGGCGGCGAAGACGAAGCGGCATACGAGGTTAGGTCTTGCTTGGGTCGCGCGCCCGATCCGCTCGATCGCGCGAATACAGGATCACTGCGACCCCAACTAGGCGGATGAGGGTCCCTGCCACGTCGTACCTATCGGGACGGGGCCAGCGTGACCGTCAGACTTGCTGCTCTGCGACGAGCTGGCGGTAACGGTCGTAGGCTTCATCTACCTTCTCAACGATGGACACGAGCGTTCCCTCTTCCATCCGATACGTCCTCTCAGGGTCACCCCGGAAGGAGAGCCAATTGAAACTCGTGGTCACCCACTGATTGTCGAAGATTAGGATCTTCGCGTGAGTGTTCTTCAACCGAGTGAGCATGAACCTGTCGCGGAAACGGGAAGCCAGGTTGGCGAGCCGCTTCAGGGCGGTTTCGTCGGAACCTGAGTCGTCGTCACCGTACCCGTGTGCGATCGTGACCTCAACTCCTGCGCGGAGTCGCCGTTCCAGTTTCGACACAAAGTCAGTGGTGACGACGGCGGACCTCACCCACGGCGAGATGATGAGTAGACGCCTTACAGAGGCATCAAGGGCTTCCGTCAGCAGGTCGGGATGTTCGAACACCCCGACGCTACGCACCGCGAACCTTGCGACCCCACGGGCCGTGCTCGTCACCGGGACTTGCTCGGGCTCGGCTGCTGCTAACTGTTGCACGTCCGCGAGACCAACGCGCTGACTTTCTAGGTCTGCATCGAGAACAGGCCTCGGTTCGGGGAGGCCGACGGACAGTCCCAACCGATCGACTGCGTTGATGGCATCAAGAGCCAAGCCATGGTTGGCCTGCAACTCGCCATCGATGCAGAGTGCCAGGGCGACTTCCCGACGAGCGGGATCGCCGTAAACAAGGAGTTGGGCTGGCAGATACCGATGGGTATTGGGGGAAACCTTCCGCACACGCAGAATCTCGACTCTGCGTTCACGTCCATCTCGCGCACTAAGGAGGGCGTTGAATCCCTCCGCAGTGACGTCACCGAGGCCAATTCGAGCCTTCTGCCGTGCGGGCAATAGTTGGCGCCCTTGCTCTTGGGCATCCTTCTTGGTCATCAGACTGGATCGGTTGTAGTCGGCGAGCCGCCAGACGAGCCTGTCGAAAACAATAGGAAGGGTCTTGACGACGGGCTGAGTGGCCGCGAGGTTTCTGACCACCTCCGCCCCCTGTGAGGTGAGGGCTAGCGCACCTCCACTGCGGCGAAGGTTGTTCTCGCTCACCTGGATGGCGGCCGCCTCCAAGACCTGGTCACGCTGGAGCCCAAGCATTTCGGCTACGTCAGGTCCCGTATGCACACCTGCCGCGACCAGCCGAACCAGAAACTCTTCGATGATGGGAAGGGGTTTCCGTTCTTGGGCCAGAACATCGGCTTGCACGACGGTGACCGGAACCGCAGCTTCCTCCACCGCGAGTAAGTGCATCCCCGGGCGCTCATCACCGAAGCGGCGCTTAAGCAACTGGAATGAACTAGTCACGATCTGCCAGCCTCACTTCGCAGTCGTCCGGGTGAGTTGCAATGTAATCGTACACCGTTCTCAGCGCCCCGTTGGTCGCTTGAATAAAGGCGGCGTCTCCGACGATTACGAGACCGTAGCGGGCCCGTGAGAGTGCAACATTGATTCGCCGCCAGTAGTCCGCTCCGAGGAAACCTAACCGCCCTTCTGGGTTACTGCGCGTAATGGAGACGATGGCAATGTCCGCCTCGCGGCCTTGAACTGCATCGACTGACATGACAACAGGGATAAGGTGCTTGAAAGAGACCGGCGCAAGCTTGCGCTTAAACTCGTCCACCTGACTTCGGTACGGAGAAATAACGAGAACTTCTAACCTTGCAGCATTCGGCGGAAGGCGGACCAACTCGTAGTCGATTGCACTATCGAGCGTCTGCAGCTGTTTGACCACTAACTGCACCTCGGCACGATTAGCGAAACTCGTAGCCTGCCCGCCAGGAGCAGACTCCCGTCGCCGGTCACCGAGGGACCCGGTGTCCAACCACATCACAGAACGGCCGAAGAGTCTGTCGTACCCTGCCAGCCCCTCGGTCCGGGGAGATTGCAACTCCCCCGCATAGAAGCAAGTGGAAATTAGGTCTCCGATAGGCCGGATCATTCGATATTGGTGACGAAGCATCCGCTGCGAATGCTCGGGCAGCAGATCCGCCATTCGCTGGAACAGCGTCTGCGTGACGTCGGCCTTGGTGATCTCGTGCTCACTCATGATCTCAGTTGCACGCAGAAGGTCCTCGTCGGTGGGCGGTAACTGCCTTGTGTCTCCGACCAAGATCCAGCGACGGGCATGAGACATCGGCACCAAGGCCTCAGTCAGAGTCGCCTTGGATGCCTCGTCCACGATGCATAGGTCGAAATCGAGCATCTTTACGGCCCGGTTGCGCAGAAATCCTGTACATGTACCCGCAACTACACGTGTGGTCTCCAGGTAGACAGCAGCAAGGCTGTCATCCGAAGCGATGCGTTGCAGCCACTCAGCCTGTACGGCGAGTCGCTGGAGTAACTGCCCAGCCTCGGCACTGTCACCGAGCAGCACGTCCACGGCTGACGCGGCTTCGCCTGCACTGATCGTGGCGCTGACAGTGAGATCCCCCCCTAATTGGCGTTGCGCATCTTGCACTAGTTCCGCTCGATAATCCGATAAGCTGTCAATCCGGTCCTGCAGGTTGCTGTCGTGTTCGTCCGCCGACAGGGCGGTGGTCAGTTCCGAGGCACCGGTGTCGCGACCGCCAGAGATGCTCGATTCGATTGCTTCGATCTCGCGGCATACGGAAGCGAGCTGCTGCAGCGTCAGGGCTGCCCGCAGATGGTCAACGGGGATGCCATGGTCGCTGGCTTGTTTCTCGATACTAGCCTCAGCGTTCGCCCGCACCCCTTGCGTCCACCGCTTTGTTTGGGCGTCGAGCAACAGGTGGCGCACCGAGGGGTCGACACGCGATTCGTCCACACCTGCGAGTCGAACCAGGCCAGCAATTTCACTACGATCAAGCCGCTCTAGGGCGTTGTCCACCGCAACGTGTGTCTGGGAGGCGATGAGCACCCTGCCCTCAGGGTTGGACCTGAGGAACTGCGCAACGGCCTCCGCGATGAAGTTCGTCTTGCCGGTGCCAGGAGGACCTTGAACGAGCAATGCATCTGAAGCGCCGAGAGCAAGTTGCACTGCCTCCCGCTTGCTCTCATCCAGGTCCAGCCGCCAGGAGTCTATCGACACCGTCTGCGGTCGAGAGTTCTGGCTGGGATCAAGCAGGAGTTTTCGCAAGTGCGGTCGCGGATTTGTCTCGTTCTTGACCGCGCCGACGGCATCCCGCTGACGGGCAAGAGAGACCTCTGAGGGGCCGATGTGGGGCACTAGGACGGCGTTCTGCGGCAGGTTGGTGAGACGCGACCCCAACAATGTGAGGTGGTCGCCGTCCTGGTCGATGACTTCACCCCAGCCGTATTTGCGTCCGGCCAGTTGGTCCTGCACCTGCCACTCGGTACCGATCAGGTCTAGCTCGCTCGGTTCGGCGAGCTTGAAGACTGTCTGACGGCCGGCGGTTCTCCAAGACTGATACGGGATGGGCTCATGCTCGCCCCTGGCCAGTTCCTCGCGGGCGTCAAGGATGCGCAGCCAAGTGTCGAAGAGTTCGTCACCCTCCTGCGGCCCCTGGTCTTGCGCACCTTCCTTCCCGGCTTCGACGAAGTCCTCAACCATCTCAACGAGAACCCCCAAGCCGTGTGCGGCCAGTTCTCGATTCGCGGGCTCTTGAACAGTCCACGTGAAGACCGGCGGCAGAGATAGCGAGCGCTTTCTGAGCCCTTCGAGCACTTCGTACTCCGGCTGGGTCGCTGCAATGACCACACCACCGGAGCGGTCATCGTCAAGTTTCAGCGTGTACCGGTATTCCTTGCCCGAAAGCATGATGACGTTCCGATTGTGATCGCCACTCTCGCGGTCGAACCGGAAGGTGGCGAAGACCTCGCCTGCGAGGTCCGCTTGAATCTTTGCACCAGCTTGCACTCGGGCAGACGTACTTCCAACCAGGTGCTCCACCGCAGCGTTGGTGAGGCGCAGCCAAACGGGATTTCGCGCCTGCTGACGGCGCACCGCTCTGTCGCGCCGTATGCTCGCCAGGGCGTCAGCCAACTCCGACGCATTCCGAGGCCGTTGCGATGGATCGGGGTTGACACAAGCTTCCAGAAGCCGCTTGGCGTCAGGAGGCACCGACACCGACTCAAGGGTGGTCGCCACGTCGGGAAAATCTCGTATTCGTTCGGCAGACAGACACTGAAGAAGCACCACGCCAACCGAGTAAACGTCCCTCACGTAAGGGATGGGTGTGTCCATCTCCGGCGGCGCGTACGGTCCAGATCGGAACCCAGCCACGGTCAACTCACTGTCCTCGGATTGCCCACGAATCTTCGCGATTCCGAAGTCCGCCAACAGCGGATCGCCCGTGGGGGCAATGAGAATGTTCTGCGGCTTGATGTCTCGGTGCTCGATCTGCTTTAGGTGCGCATAGGCGAGAGCATCCACTAGGGGTTGCGCGAAATCTCGATGAAGACGGTCCCATGAGTCCCACGGGCCGCCCTTTAAGAGGTCCGAAAGGTTCCGATCCACCCAATCGAGGACCAAGTAGTAGCTACCCGTCTCGTCGATGCCCGCATCGCGGTAGTGCACGATGTTCGGGTGGCTCAGTTCCCGGAGAGTCCTGACTTCTCGGTCAAAGACCTTTTGTGAGAGCTCGTCGTTGGGCCCCATCACGAACTTGACGGCCACAGATGATCCATCGCGCGTGTCGACTCCACGTCTGACGGTGGACAGCCCACCTGACCGACCAGCAGTGTTCACAAGGACGTAATGGTCGCCGATCTGTTCTGGCACCGTATCAACCCCGTTCTATCCGCCGCCATGGGCACCTTAACTCTTCCCCGTTGGCGGTGTAGCAGGTTCGGGCTCGTCGGCCGATGGGTAGATGTCGGGGTCTGCCGGTCGGGGGAGTGACGCTGCCCATCGCGTGGACGTTGGCGTGTCTGACGCTCCCTTTGTGCGCCATCACCTGACCACGTATGTCTGCCTCGCCGCGCAGGATCTTGAGACCGTCGAGCAGCACCTCGGTCTAGACCGGGCTGTACGAGCCTGCTGCCGCGTAGTCTCGTGTAACACCGTCAACACTGCGGTCTCTGCAGCAGGAAACAGTGGCCTCATCGACGCCCCGCCCGCTTTCGGCGTTCACTACTCGTCGTTGCTGCTGTCAAGAGGAACAAGTGACTCGACGATCTCGGCGGTCTCCGGGTTCACCTTCTTGTCGGGCTCGATGCTGTGCTCGGCGTAGGTCGTCCGGACGGGCACGCCGAGGTACTGGCGGTTCCATGCCTGCCAGGAGCGCGCGACGCACACCGTGGCATCCATGTCACCCCGGCCGAGACCGGCGCCGACCGCACAGCAGACCCGGTCCGGCCTCGACGGAGAGGTCACAGTGGCGGGCTTGGGAGAGTACGGGCAACGCAGAAGGCCCGGACCTGATGGTCCGGGCCTTCTCCTG
>NZ_VDFS01000046.1:47831-67288 GCF_006151955.1 Georgenia sp. 311
TTGAACCTGCGACCTCCGGGTTATGAGCCCGGCGAGCTACCGAACTGCTCCACCCCGCGTCGGTAAGCACCACCTTACGCGGCGATGCCCACCCAGGGCAATCCGGCGAGCTGTGAGTAGCCTCACCGCCCGCCGGAGCCCTGTCAGCCTCCGCTGTCGGCGGCCGGTGTCGTCGCCTCGTCGGCCGGCGCGGTGGCACCGTCCTCCGGGGGCGGCGGCGTCCCGGCCGCGGCGGCGTCGAGCTCGGCCTGTGCCTGGCTGGCCGCCTCGAGCGCCTCCTGGAGGCGCTCCTGGGCCTGGCCGTAGTTCACCCAGTTCCCCTCGCTCAGGGCGGCCTGGCCGTCCTCGAGCGCCTGGTTGGCGTCCTGCAGGGCCCGGGTCAGCCGCTCCTGCGCCGCGGCGTCGACCTCGGTCGTGCCGCCGGGCTCGTCGGTCGCCGGCTGGTCGTCGGGCGTCTCGCCGACGACGTCGGCGTCACCGCCCTCCGCACCGGAGTCACCGCCGAACACCTGGTCCAGCGCCTCGGTGAGCGTCGGCGCGAAGCCGATCTCCTCACCGAACGCGACGAGGACGTACTGCAGCAGCGGGTACTGGGTGCCGGCCGAGGCCTGGACGTACACCGGCTGGACGTAGAGCAGACCGCCACCGACGGGCAGGGTGAGCAGGTTCCCGCGCAGCACCTGCGACCCGCCCTGCTCGAGCAGGTTGAGCTCGGTGGAGATCGTCGGGTTGGAGTTGAACGTGTTCTGCACCTGGCCCGGTCCGGGCACGGTGACGTCGGAGGGCAGCTCGAGCAGCCTCAGCTGCCCGTAGCCCTCTCTCACCTCCCCCGGGGTGTTGCCCGTCTCGGAGTCCACCGCGAGGAACCCGGTGAGGATGTTCCGGTCGGTCTGACCACCGGGGATGAAGCTCGAGGTGAGGGAGAACTCTGCGCTCTCCTGCCCCGGCATCTGCAGCGTGAGGTAGTACGGCGGCTGCGGGACGCCCTCGCCGGCGGTCGGGTCGTTCGGGATGTTCCAGAAGTTGCCGCCGGAGTAGAACGAGGCCGCGTCGGTGACGTGGTAGCGGCTGAGCAGCTCGCGCTGGACCTTGAACAGGTCCTCCGGGTAGCGCAGGTGGCTCATGAGGTCGCCGCTGATCTCGCTGATCGGCTGGATGTGGTCGGGGAAGACGTTCTTCCACGTCTGGAGGATCGGGTCCTCGGGGTCCCACTCGTAGAGCGTGACCTCACCGTCGTAGGCGTTGACGACCGCCTTGACGGAGTTGCGGATGTAGTTGACCTCCTCCGGCGCCGGGCCGACGACGACGCCGCCGAGCTCGTCGGTCAGCGCGTCCGTCGTCGCGTCCTCCAGGGACTCACGGGCGGAGTAGGGGTACTCGTTCGTCGTCGTGTACCCGTCGACGATCCACACGAGGTCCTTCGGGGTCGACTCGTCGCCGTCCATGTCGACGATCGCGGGGTAGGCGCGGGCGTCGAGCGTGAGGTACGGGGCGACCTTCTGGACGCGCTCGTGCGGGTCGCGGTCGTAGAGGATCTGCGAGTCGGCGTTCACGCGGTCGGAGAAGAGGATCTGCTCCGAGCCCATGCGGATCGCGTAGAGGAGCTGGTTCCAGAAGTTGCCGAGGCTCGGCCCGCCGTCGCCGTCGTAGGTGGTGTTCACCTGGCCCTGCGGGGCGTCGTCGCTGGGGTAGTCCAGCTCCCACGGCGAGGTGCCCTCCGGGGCGCCGACGATCGAGTACTCCGGGGTGCTCTGGCCGAAGTAGACCCGCTCCTCGTACTCCCCGAGCTCACCGATCGAGGGGATGCCGTACTCGAAGAAGGCCGGCTGCCCGTCCGCCGCGACCGTGTTGCCGTAGGCGGCCACGGCGCCGAAGCCGTGCGTGTAGACCGTGTGGTCGTTGACCCAGGTGCGCTGGTCGGAGCCCAGGCCCTCCTGGTTGAGCTCGCGGATCGCGATGACGGTGTCGCGCTTCTCGCCGTCGATCTCGTACCGGTCGACCGCCAGGGTCTGCGCGAAGTCGTAGTACTGCCGGTTCTGCTGCAGCTGGCGGAACGTCGGGGAGACGATGTTCGGGTCGAGGAGGCGGATGCTGGCGGTCGACTCGGAGTCGTTGCGCAGCTGGCCGGCCTCGGTCTCGGTGACCGCGTCGTAGGGCTCGGTCTCGATGTCGTCCAGGCCGTAGGCCACGAGCGTCGCGTCGATGTTGCGCTGGATGAACGGCGACTCCGCCTCCACCGCGTTCGGCGTCACCTGGAAGCGCTGGACGATCGCCGGGTAGATGCCGCCGACGACGACGCCCGAGACGATCATGACGCCCACGCCCGCGGCGGGCAGCAGCCAGCTGCCGCGGAACGCGGAGACGAAGAAGAGCACCGCGATGATGACGGCGATGACCGCGAGGATCGTGCGCGCGGGCAGGTTGGCGTTGATGTCGGCGAAGGACGCGCCGGCGAACCGGTCGTTCTGGCCGACGAGCAGGGAGTAGCGGTCCAGCCAGTAGTTCGCCGCGATGAGCAGGACGAACACCCCGGCCATGATCGACAGCTGGATCCGGGCCGCGTTGGTCACCCGCTGCGGCCGGCCGCCGATCTGGATGCCGCCGTAGAGGTAGTGCGTGACGAGCGAGGCCACCGCCGTGATGAGGACGACCGTCATGAGGAAGGAGACGATCGTGCGCATGAGCGGCAGGGTGAAGACGAAGAACCCGATGTCCATGCCGAACTCGGGGTCCGTCTGCCCGAAGGGCTCACGGTTGAGCCACATGAGGACCGCGCGCCAGTTGGCGGTCGCCGAGATGCCGGCGAACAGGCCGAGGACGAGCGGGGCGCCGATCATGACGAGGCGGCGCAGCGGCTCCACGCTCTCGCGGTAGCGGTCGAGGTTCTGCTGCTCGGGGGTGACCGGGGCGTAGATCGGCCGCGACCGGTAGGCGAGGCGCAGCCCGAGCCACACGGGCACGGCCATGAGGACGAACCCGAGGACGAAGAGCACCGCACGGGTGCCCCACTCACGCCACAGGACGTCCTCGAAGGACAGGTGGGAGAACCACAGCACCTCGGTCCACAGCTGGGCGGTGATCATGAGGAGCACCGCGAGCGCCGCGAGGACGATGAGCGTGGGCACGAGGGCACCGCGTCGTCGGCCTCCGGCCGGTCGCGGTGGACGTGGGGCGGGGGCAGCTGTCACGAGGTGGCACCTTCGGTCGTCGTACTGGCGGTGGGCGGCAAAGACCCGCCCTCATGGGGCAAACGCGCGGCCCTGCACCTAGGTTCCCACACCCGCCGTTCCGCCGTCCGGCAGGCGACGCTGCGCCTCCGGCGCCGCGCCCCCGTCGGGGGCGAGTGGTTCGGGTGGGGAGCGGTGGGGGATCATGGCCGCATGACGGCTCCCGACCTCAGCCCCCGCCAGCGCGCCCTCCAGGGGGCGGTCCTCGACATCGAACGGCACGTGAGCTCGCTGGGGTGGGACTCCCCGGTGCTCGTCTTCTCCCTCGTCCGCACGGCGGACGCCCTGGCCGTCAACCCCGCCATCGCGAGCGAGCTGCCCGAGGGCGCCGTGGACTCGGCCGCCGCCGACCCCGAGCACCTCCTGTCGATCGAGCAGGACGGCCTGCCGCAGGCGGCGACGCTCGAGGAGCTGCTCGCCCAGCTCGCGTGGCCGGCGGAGGTCGACGGCGCCGCGATCGTCGTCGAGCGCATCGTCGTGCCGCCGGAGGCCGAGACCGACATGCCCCGCGACCCCGACGCCGCCGTCGCCTACCTCGAGGCCCACCCCGACCGGCAGGACGTGCGGATCGCCGTCGGCGTGCTGCGCACCGGCGAGTCCTGGTGCGCGCTGCGCTCCCGGCTCCACGACTCCGACGACGCCGTCGGCGGCTCGCCCGACGCGGTGCCCGGCCTCGTCGAGGCGCTGCGCGCGACCTTCGACTAGGAGGCCGGCCCGCTTAGGAGGCGGGGCAGCGCGGCAGGTCTGCGGTGTCCCCCGCGCCGACCGCCTCGAGGGCCGTGACGGCGTCCGAGACCGTGTCGACGGCGATGACCTCGAGCCCGTCGGGGACGTGGCCGGTCACCTCGTCGCAGTTCTCGACCGGGGCGAGGAACAGCGTGGCGCCGTCGCGGACCGAACCCGCCATCTTCTGCCGGATGCCGCCGATCGGGCCGACGTCGCCGGCGAGGTCGACGGTGCCGGTCCCGGCGATCACCTCGCCGTTCGTCAGCTGCTCGGGCGTGAGCTTGTCGATGATCGCGAGGGTGAGCATGAGGCCGGCGCTCGGGCCGCCGATGTTCTCGATGGCGAAGTCGACCTCGAACGGGAGCTCGACGTCCGGGGAGATCATGACGCCGAGCAGGCTGCCGCCCTTGCCGTCGTCGCCCGTGACGACGTCGACCGTCGTCTCCTCCCCACCGCGCTCCACCCCGAGGGTGACCGTGGACCCGGGCGGGGTCCGGCCCAGGACGTCGTCGAGCACGGCGAAGGAGGTGAGCTCGGTCTGCCCGCCGTCGGGCGTGGAGATCGACAGGAGACGGTCCCCGGACTCCAGCAGCCCGGCCGACGCGCCGTGCGGGGAGGTCCCGGCGACCGTCAGCTGGGTGGGCACGTCGGTGCCGAGCTCGGTGAGCGCGGCGACGGTCGCGTTGGTCTGCGAGGAGCTCATCTGGAGGCTGGACTCCTCCTGGACCTCCTCCCGGGTCTGGTCCGGGTCGAAGGCCGACTCCCGCGGGACGACGGTCGTGCTGCCCGACAGCCACCCGGCGACGACCTGCGCCGCGGTCGCCGGGTACCCCGGCCCGCCGCGCGTGGAGACGGTGGTGAGCAGCAGCTCCCCGTCCGTCGGGTAGGTCTCGGCGCCCTCGACGGTGATGAGCGGGACGTCCTCGTCCACGTCACCGAGCGTGTCGACGGTGGGGCCGGGGCTCTGGATCGCGTACGGAGGGGTGACGAAGAGCATCGTGAGCGCGAGGACGAACGTCACCGCGCCCGCGACCGCCGCAGTCACCGTGCGGGGGCTGAGCAGCGGCCGGTCGTCGTCGGGCCACTGCGGCTGGGTCGCGGGCGGCTGGTCGGGTCGAAGGCGCACCGCCTCATCATCACCCGGCGGCGACCACGCCGCCGACCGTGTCTCGCCCTGGGCGAAACGGCCCGGCGGGGAGCCTGACCGCGACGGTGGCGGGGTTACCGTGGAACTCCCCGAGGACTGGAGCAGCGGAGATGAGCGAGGACCCGAGTCGCCCCGGTGAGGACAGCTGGGAGGAGCTCCTGCGGTCCATGCTCGGACCGCAGGCAGCCGAGGAGGCGATGAGCGCCATGCGCGCCGCCGGCCTCGACCCCGAGACGATGGCCACCGCGGCCGGCCTGCCGCAGGACCGCAACCAGCTCGCCATGATGCTCCAGCAGATGCAGCAGGTGCTCGCTGCCGGCGGGAACGACCCGGTGAACTGGGCGCTGGCCGGGGACCTCGCGGGCCAGGCCGTGCGCCAGGCCGGGGACCCGACCCTCACCGCCGCCCAGGCCGCGCAGGTGACCCAGGCGCTGCAGGTCGCCGACCTCTGGCTCGACGCCGCCACCGAGCTCGGACCGACGACGGGCACCAAGCAGGCGTGGTCCCGCAGCGACTGGGCGCAGCGGACCATGCCGACGTGGAAGCGTCTCGCCGAGCCGATCGCCACCTCGGTGGCGCGGGCGATGGAGAGCGTGCTCGACGAGCAGGCCGGCGAGCTCGGGGAGCACCCGCTCGCCGCGGGGCTCGCCGGCGGTGCGGGCGGGATGATCCGCCGGCTCGGTGGCGCCGTGTTCGGCATGCAGGTGGGCCAGGCCGTCGGCACGCTCGCCGGCGAGGCCTTCGGCACGTCCGACACCGGCCTGCCGCTCGTCGAGGCCCCGGACACCGCGCTCGTCCCCGCCAACGTCGCCGCCTTCGCCGAGGGGCTCGACGCCCCGGAGGAGGAGGTGCGCCTGTTCCTCGCCGTGCGCGAGGTCGCGCACGCCCGCCTCTTCGCCCACGTGCCGTGGCTGCGCGCCCACCTCCTGGGCGCCGTCGAGGCCTACGCGCGGGAGATCTCCATCGACACCGGGGCCATCGAGGAGGCCATGCGCTCCCTCGACCCGAACGACCCCGAGGCGCTGCGTGAGGCGTTCTCCGGCGGCGTGTTCGTCCTCGAGCGCAGCGAGGCCCAGGAGGCTGCGCTGCTGCGGCTGGAGACGGCGCTGGCCCTCGTCGAGGGGTGGGTCGAGGTCGTCGCGGGCCAGGCGGTGGCCCCGCACCTCCCCCACGCGGTCCCGCTGCGCGAGATGATCCGCCGCCGCCGGGCGGCCGGCGGGCCGGCCGAGCAGACCTTCGCCTCGCTCGTCGGGCTCGAGCTGCGGCCCCGGCGGGTGCGTGAGGCCGCCGAGCTGTGGAGCAACCTCGGCCGCGAGCGCGGCCAGGAGGCCCGTGACTCCCTGTGGGAGCACTTCGACCTCATGCCGACCGCGGAGGAGCTCGACGACCCCGCCGGCTTCGTCGCCGCCCGGGACGCCGCCGCGGCCGGCCAGGACGACGTCGATGCCGCTCTCGCGAGCATCTTCGCCGGCACCGAGCAGCCGGGAGTCGAGGCACCGACGGCGGACGAGGGCACCGACGAGGCCGCTGGCCCCGGCGAGGGAGAGCCCGGCGAGGGCGAGCCCGACGATGGCGGGCGGCCCGCCGGCTAGGCCGGCTCCTCGTCCGGTCCGGGCGCCGCGTGCCCGGCCTCGCGCCGGGCGAAGGACACGCCCTCGAGGAACCCGCGCGCCCGGGTGGTGTGCGGGTAGCGCTCGACCCACGCCCAGAAGTCCGGGCCGTGCCCGGCTGCGAGCAGGTGGGCGAGCTCGTGGACGAGGACGTAGTCCAGCACCCACGAGGGCATGCCCTTGAGCTGGTCGGAGATGCGGATGGTGCCGGTGGACGGGGTGCACGAGCCCCACCGGGTGGCCTGGTTGCTCACCCAGGCCACGGTCTGCGGACGGGCGCGGCCCTCGAGGTAGCGCTCGGAGAGCCGCCCGGCGCGCTCGGCGAGCTCGGCGTCCGACGGGCGACGGCGCCGCCCGCTGCGCTCGAGACGCGCGACCATCCGCGCCACCCACTCCTCCTCCTCCGCGCGGGTGAAGCGGTCGGGGATCGCCACGACCGTGCGGCCGTTCTCGCGGAACGCCTGCACGGTCTTGGTCCGGCGACGGCTCCGCCTCACCTCGATCTGCGTCATGTCTCCAGGCTACGGCGACCCACCGACGCGCCGGGGCGCTCCCCCGGCGTTGTCCACAGGAGGCGGGCCGGGACCCTCGACGTACCGCTCGCGGTGCCATCCTGGGCGCGGGAGGGCGAGGATGCGACTACGACCAGGCAGCCACGTGCTGTGGCGCCGCGAGGGCACGAGCCAGGTCCACGCGGACCCGGAGCTCGCCGTCGTCCTCGACGGGCTGAGCGTCGAGGAGCAGCGGCTCCTCGAGGGCCTGGGCCGGGAGACGAGCGAGAGCGCCGTCCTCGCCCGGGGTCGGGAGCTCGGGATCCGGGCGCCGCGGGTGCGCGAGCTGCTCACGCGGCTCGAGGCGTGCGGCGCCCTCGAGCGCGACCGAGACCCCGCCGTCGGCCACCACGGGCTGGGCGCCGAGCTCGACCACTGGTCGCGCGTCGCCCAGCGCGACGCGCGCGACGTCCTCACGCGCCGCCAGGAGGCGGTGGTCGCGGTGCTCGGGCTCGACCGCCTCGGGCTGCTCCTGGCGAGCGGGCTCGCGGCGGCGGGCGTCGGCACCCTGCTCACCGAGGACCGCGCCCGGGTGCGGCGCGAGGACGTCGGCCTCGGGGGCTACACCCTGCGCGACGTCGGGGAGCAGCGCGGCGACCGGGCACGGGGGATCCTGCGGCTCACCTACCCGCACGTGCGCACCTCCGCGCCGCCGCGCACCCGGCCCGACCTCGTCGTGCTCGTCGACCACGGCGTCAGCGACCCGGTCCGGCTGCGGCCGCTCGTGCGCGAGGACGTCACCCACCTGCTCGTCGTCGTCCGCGAGGTCGACGTCCTCGTCGGGCCGCTCGTCACGCCCGGGGGCGGACCGTGCGGGCGGTGCGTCGAGCTGCACCGCACCGACGCCGACGACCGCTGGCCGGCGCTGGCGACCCAGCTCCTCGGTGCCCCGGACCGCGGGGTCGAGACGACGTCGGCGCTGCTCGCCGCCGGGACCGCGGTGGGCGAGGTCCTCGCCCACCTCGACGGGCGTCCCGTCACGACGTCGGGCACGAGCCTGGCCGTCGACGCGCGCCGGCCGGTGCCCCGGACACGGCAGTGGCCGGTGCACCCGGAGTGCGGGTGCACCGGCCTCGCGGTGGTGCCGGGCGGTGCCGAGCCGGCCCGCGCGTGACGTCAGGCCGCCGGCTGGTGCTTGCGGGGACGACCGCGACCACGCTTCGTGGCCACGACCTCACCGCCGATGAACACCTCGCCGCCCCACACGCCCCACGGCTCCGCGCGCTCGAGGGCACCGGCGAGGCAGGCCTCGCGCACGGGGCAGGTGCGGCACAGCGTCTTGGCGAACTCGACATCCGCCTGACGCTCGGCGAACCACAGGTCCGGGTCCTGTGCCTCCTGGCACGGGGCGAGCGCGGTGGACTCCTCCAGGACGAGGGCCATCGCCTCCTCGGGGAGCGGCCACGACTGTGACGACCCCTGGCTGAGGCGGTCGAGAAGGGTGGTGAGTTGCACGAGTGTCTCCGTGGGTGCGAAGCCGGGTCTGGGATCGACTGCGGCATTCCCCGGGAGGGGTGGACCGCAGTGAGGAGCGGCGCGGTCCGGCGGAGAACGTGTGCTGTTCTACGACGTCCGGAACGTGCCGCCCCCGATGGGGGCGAGGTACGGGCGAGGGCGGGCCGGCATACCGGCGACGCCGGCAGCGGGACTGGTGAACCGGAGCATCCCGGCCCACTCGGCTCGTGCTCGGCCGGTGGCTACGTTCGTGGTCACTGCGGTTCACCTCCCTCTCGCACATGGGGCCCCCGTGTGCTGGCTAGGCACGGGCCCTGTTCGGTCACGGACGTGGAGGACATTACGCCCGCCTCCGGACGGGGGGCAAGGTATTTACGGCGACTGTTCTGCGCACTTCGCCCGGGGCCCGGAGCCGGCTGTGCTGCGGGCGAGAGCGTCAGGCTCCGGGTGGGTCGACGAGGACTTCCTCGCCGCGCACGATCGCGAGCACGGCCGGGCCGTACGCCTCGAGCTTCGCCGCCCCGACGCCGCGGAGGAAGCCGAGCTGGCGCAGGTCCTTGGGGCGGGCCTCGGCGATCGCCGCGAGCGTGGTGTCGTGCAGGACGCTGTGGCGCGGCTTGCCGGTGGCCGTGGCGACCTGGTCGCGCCAGGCACGCAGCCGCCCGACGAGCTCGGCGCCCTCGGGGTCGCTCGCGGCGACCTCGGCGAGCCGGTCCCGTCCCGAGGTCCGGGCCGCGGGACGGCGCCGGCCCCGCTCGCCGTCGGGCCACAGCCCGTCGAGGAAGCGGGACGGCTTGCGCGAGGCGCGCCCGCCGACCGTGCGCGCCCGGGCGTAGGAGAGCATGAGGTGCTCGCGCGCCCGGGTGATCCCGACGTACAGCAGCCGGCGCTCCTCGGCGACGGCGTCCTCCGTCTCGGCGAGGGAGATGGGCAGCAGCCCCTCGCTCACGCCGATGAGGAACACGGCGTCCCACTCCAGCCCCTTGGCCGCGTGGAGGGAGGCGAGGGTGACGCCCGAGACGGTCGGGGCGTGCTGGACGGCGGCCCGCTCCTCGAGCTCGGCGACGAGCCCGGGAAGGTCCGCGTCCCGGGTCGCGGCGAGGTCGTCGGCGAGCGCGACGAGCGCCTGCAGCGACTCCCACCGCTCCCGGACGGCGCCGCGGGCCGACGGCGGGTCGGCGGACCAGCCGACGGTGCCGAGGACGTCCCGCACGGCCTCGGGCATCGGCTGGCCTGCCGCCGAGCGGGCCGCCCCACGCAGCAGCACGACGGCCTCGCGCACCTCCCGCCGGGAGAAGAAGCGCTCGCCACCGCGCACGAGGTAGGAGATGCCGGCCTGCGCGAGCGCCTGCTCCACCGCCTCGGCCTGCCCGTTGGTCCGGTAGAGGACGGCGATCTCGTGGCGCGGCACCCCGCCCTTCTCCAGCCGGGCGATCTGCGCGGCGACCCCGGCCGCCTCGGCGACGTCGTCGTCGAAGGCCTCGAACCGGACGGCCGGGCCGGAGGGGCGCTGCGCCTGAAGGTGGACCGCCGCGCTCGAGCGGTGGCGCCCGGCCCGTTCGAGCACCTGGTTGGCGAGCGAGACGACCTGCGGGGTGGAGCGGTAGTCGCGCACGAGCCGCACGACGGCGGCGCCGGGGAAGCGGCGGGAGAAGTCGGTGAGGAAGCGCGGGCTCGCCCCGGTGAAGGAGTAGATCGTCTGGGACACGTCCCCGACGACGCACAGCTCGCTGCGCTCCCCCAGCCACAGGTCCAGCAGGCGCTGCTGGAGCGGGGAGACGTCCTGGTACTCGTCGACGACGAAGTGGCGGTACTGCCGGCGCACCTCGGCCGCGACGTCGGCGCGCTCCTCGAGGATCCCGACGGTGAGGAGGAGGACGTCCTCGAAGTCGATGACGCCGCGCTCGGTCTTGACGTCCTCGTAGAGCTCGAGCAGCCGCGCGACGGTGGCGCGGTCCTGCCCGGCCGGGGCGCCCTCGCGTCCGGCGGCCGCGGCGCGCGCGACGTAGTCCTCGGCGGTGACGAGACTGACCTTGGCCCACTCGATCTCGGCGGCGAGGTCGCGGATGCTCACCCGGTCAACCGCGAGCCCGAGCCGGGAGGACGCCTCGGCGACGAGCGGCGCCTTGTGCTCCTGCACCTTGGGCACCCCGCCGCCGATGGCCGCGGGCCAGAAGTAGGACAGCTGGCGCAGGGCGGCGGCGTGGAAGGTCCGGGCCTGCACCCCGCCGACGCCGAGGTCACGCAGCCGCGAGCGCATCTCCCCCGCCGCCCGGGCGGTGAACGTCACGGCGAGCACCGCGGTGGGGTTGTAGGCCCCGGAGCGCACGCCGTGGGCGATGCGGTAGGTGATCGCGCGGGTCTTGCCCGTGCCGGCGCCCGCCAGGACGCACAGCGGCCCGGTGAGGTGCTGGGCGACGGCGCGCTGGTCGTCGTCCAGGGCGGCGAGGAGCTCCTCGCTGCTGGGGATGGTCGTGCTCGTCATCCCCGCCAGTGTCTCAGCCTGCGCCGACACGCGGGTGCGCCGTCCCCAGCCGCGACGCGGGAGGAAATGCGCGGGGGCGCGGGCGCGTTACGGTCTGCAGAGCATTCCGACCACGAGGAGCCACGTTGACCACGACCGCGCCCGAGCCCGGCACCATCACGATGTACACGACCAGCTGGTGCGGCTACTGCCGCCGGCTGAAGAAGCAGCTCGAGGGCGAGGGCATCGGCTACCGCGAGGTGAACATCGAGGAGCACCCGGAGGCGGCGAGCTTCGTCGAGGAGGTCAACGGCGGCAACCAGACGGTGCCGACCGTGCTCTTCCCGGACGGCTCCGCGGCGACCAACCCCTCCCTCGCCGAGGTCCGCACCCGGCTGGGCTGAGCCCCGTCAGGCGGGCGGCTGCGGGAGCGGGCCGCCGAACCAGTCCTCGATGAGGGCGCGGGCGATGGACGTGCGCGTCGGCAGGTGCACCTCGCCGTCGGCCACGGCCGCCCCGAGCTCCTCCCGACTGAAGAAGCGGGCGGCGGTGAGCTCGACGCCGTCCACGACGACGTCGGTGCCTGCGCCCTCGGCGACCTGCGCCCGGAACGCCGTCATGAGCGAGCACGGGAAGGGCCAGGGCTGGCTGCCGACGTACCGCACGTCGCCCACGACGACCCCGGTCTCTTCCGCGACCTCCCGGCGCACCGCGGCCTCGAGCGACTCCCCGGGCTCGACGTAGCCGGCGAGCGTGGAGTACCGCCGCTGCGGCCAGTGCGCCGCGTGCCCGAGGAGGAGCCGGTCCGCGGCGTCGACCACGGCCATGATCACCGCGGCGTCGGTGCGCGGGTAGTGCAGCGAGTGGTCGACGAGGCACCGGCGGACCCAGCCGCCCTCGACGACCTCCGTCGCCTCCCCGCACCGTGGGCAGCGCGGGTTGCGCTCGTGCCAGGCCGCGAGCGCCACCGCCGTCGTCGCCAGCCCGGTGTCCCGGTCGCAGAGCCGGTCCCCGACGTCACGCAGGTGGGCGAAGCGGGCGCCGGCGGCGAGGCTCACGAGCGGCGCGTCGGTGTCGACGGGTGCGCCGTCGACAGTCCCGCTCCTGGCCGAGGTGCTCGGGCAGGACGAGCGCGACGTACCGCGCGGTTCCCTCCCGGCCGAGGTAGAGGACGTGCTCGGCGGTCCACGCCGCGTCCGGCACGTCCGCGACCGGGAGCAGCGAGAGCCCGTCGTCCTCCGCCACACCGAGGAGCCCTCGGTGGACGAGGACGACACGGGTGGCGTCGTCCCGACGCAGCTCGGTGAGCAGGTCGGGACGGGCGCGGGCCGCGCCGTCGGCGTCGACGGTCGTGCGGGCGAGGGGCAGCTGGGCGAGGACCACGTCGGCACCGTACCGGCCGAAGTTGAGGCGCGCCGTGCCGCGTCGGGCGCTGAGGGGCCTGGTCGGCCTAGGGTTGGCCCGTGGCACGCAGATCCCCCCTCGCTCTGGCGGCGCTCGCCACGGCGGCGGTGCCCGGGCTCGACGTCGTGGCGACCCGGTCGCCCCAGAGCACCACGGCCGACTTCCAGGTCACCGGGGTGCTCGACTCGGGCGGCCGGCAGTGGGTCGTGCGCTGCCCCCTGCACCCCTCCGCGGGTGCCGCCCTGGAGGCGGAGGTCGTGCTGCTCGCCGCCCTCGCCCCGTACGTGACCAGTGGCGCGCTGCCCTTTGCCGTGCCGGAGCCCGCGGGCTTCGCGGCCCTGCCCGAGGGCGGCCGAGCGATGGTCTACCGCCAGCTGCGCGGCCGGCCGCTCGACCTCGAGCGGCTCGGGCCGGGCCCCGGCCTCGCCGCGGACCTCGGCCGCTGCCTCGCCGCTCTCCACGAGCTGCCGGCGAGCGTCGTCGAGGACGCCGGCCTGCCGAGCTACACCGCCGAGGAGTACCGCAAGCGCTGCCTCGCCGAGGTCGACATCGCCGCCCGCACCGGGCACGTGCCCACCCTCGTGCTCGAGCGGTGGGAGCGGGCGCTGGAGGACGTCGCGCTGTGGCGCTTCCGCACCACCCCCGTCCACGGTGACCTCGCCGAGGAGCACGTCCTCGTCCTGGACGGCGAGGTGAGCGCGGTCATCAGCTTCTCCGAGGCGCACGTCGGCGACCCGGCGGTCGACCTCGCGTGGCTGCTCGCCAGCGCCCCGGAGGACTGCCTCGACGCAATCGAGGAGGCCTACGCCCTCGCCCGGCCCGAGAACGCCGACACCTACCTGCTCGACCGTGCCCAGCTCGTCGGCGAGCTGGCCCTGGCCCGCTGGCTCGTGCACGGCGTCAACACCGGGAACGACGCCGTCGTCGCCGACGCCACCGCGATGCTCGCCGACCTCGCCGAGCAGGTGCGCGACGCCGAGCCGATCGGCCACCGCGAGCCCGTCGTCGTGCCCGGGCGGCCCGAGGACTGGGCCGAGGCCACCGAGGACGCCGAGGAGACGGACGCCGACGAGGCGGGCGTCGACCCGAACGCGACCGCCGAGCTCCCCTCGCTCCGGGCGGACGTCGCGGCCCCGGCCGACGCCCCCGCCGGCGACACGCAGACCGCCGCGGAGCCGGAGGAGGACGAGGAGCCGGAGGCGGCCCGCGAGCCGGCCGACGAGGAGCCCCCCGCCCGCGACTGAACGGGCCCCGCCGACGTCGTCCTCCACCCCGACGCGCCTCCGGATGCGCACTTCGCCCACCACGTGTTTCCTGTGTGACGAAGCCGGTCGCGGCAGACCGGTCTCGACGCCGAGGAGGGGCATCGTGCGACGACCGCGGACGACAGCCACGGCCCTGGCGCTCGCCCTGGCCCTGGGCCTCGGTGCCTGCGCCGGTGAGTCCGGGCCACCCGTGCTGACCTGGTACATCAACCCGGACGACGGTGGTCAGGAGGAGCTCGCGCAGATCTGCAGCGAGGAGGCGGACGGCAAGTACGTCATCGAGACCTCGCTGCTCCCCCGCGACGCCGCCTCCCAGCGCGAGCAGCTCGCCCGGCGCCTCGCGGCGTCGGACTCCTCGATCGACATCATGAGCCTCGACCCGCCGTTCATCCCCGAGCTCGCCGAGGCCGGGTTCCTCGCGCCGGTGCCGGAGGAGCTGCAGGAGACCGAGGACGTCGTCCAGGGCGCCGTCGACTCCGCCACCTGGGCCGACGAGCTCGTCACCGTGCCCTTCTGGGCCAACACCCAGCTGCTCTGGTACCGCAAGTCGGTGGCGGAGGAGGCCGGGCTCGACCTCGAGCAGCCGGTCACCTGGGAGCAGCTCATCGACACCGCGAGCGACCTCGACGTCCGCCTGGGGGTGCAGGGCGCCAAGGCCGAGTCGCTCACCGTCTGGATCAACGCCCTCATCGCCTCGGCCGGCGGTGAGGTCATCACCAACCCCGAGGCCACGGCCGAGGAGGTGGAGTTCGCGCTCGACTCCGACGCCGGGCGCGCCGCGGCCGACGTGCTCCGCAGGATCGGCCAGGAGGGCCTGGCGGGCTCCGGCTTCCCGACCGCCGACGAGAACGCCTCGATGAACGTCTTCCGGGGGGACCAGGGCTCCTTCATGGTCAACTGGCCCTTCATCTGGCCGGCCCTCAACGCCTCGAACCCGGAGATCGTCGAGGACATCGGGTGGGCGCTGTACCCGCGGGTGGACGAGGACACCGACACCGCTCCCCCCGTGGGCGGGATCAACCTCGGTGTCAGCGCGTTCAGCGAGCACGTCGACGACGCCTACGAGGCCGTCGCGTGCATCGTCCGGCCCGAGCACCAGGCCACGTACTTCGTGACGAACGGCAACCCGCCCTCATCCGTCTCGGCGTACGAGGACGAGCGGGTGACCGAGGAGTTCCCGATGGCGGAGACCATCCGGGAGTCCCTCGAGCTGGCCGTCCCCCGTCCGCAGACGCCGTACTACAACGAGGTCTCCATCGGCCTGCAGGAGACGTGGTACCCGCCGGCCTCGGTCGACCCGGAGACCACACCGGGTGAGTCGGCCGACTTCATCAGCGCGGTCCTGCGAGACGAGAGGCTGCTATGAGCTCCAACATCCCCGCTGCCGGTCCGGCGGCCGGGCAGCGTCCCGACGGCCCGACGCCGCGCGCGAACGGCCGTCGCCGCTCCCGGCGGACCTCGGACCGCTCGCGGTCGGAGGCCCGGCTCGGCTGGTACCTCGCCGGCCCGGCGTTCGTCATCATGCTGCTCGTCACGCTCTACCCGATCCTCCAGGCGCTGTACGACTCGCTGTTCAGCCTGCGGCTCACCGCCCCCGACGAGACCGAGCTCATCTGGTTCCGCAACTACCAGGTGGTGCTCGGCGAGCCGGTGTTCTGGCGCTCGCTCGGGGTCACCGCGCTCATCACCGTCATCACGGTGCTCATCGAGCTCGTCCTCGGGTTCCTGCTCGCCCTCGTCATGCACCGCGCGATCCAGCGCCTGCGCGGGCTCATCCGCACGGCGATCCTCGTGCCGTACGGCATCATCACCGTCGTCTCCGCCTTCGCCTGGCTGTACGCCTTCGACATCGACACCGGTTACGTCAACCACTGGTTCAGCTGGGTCCCGGGGATCACCGAGAACCTCAACTGGTTCGCCCAGGCGGGCACCTCGCTGTTCGTCATCATCGCCTCGGAGGTCTGGAAGACCACCCCGTTCATCTCGCTGCTCCTCCTCTCCGGCCTGGCACAGGTGCCGGGAGAGCTCGAGGAGGCGGCCAAGGTCGACGGCGCGACCGGCTGGCAGGTGCTGCGCCGGGTGATCCTGCCGAACATGAAGGCGGCGATCATGGTCGCCGTGCTCTTCCGGGCGCTGGAGGCCTTCCGGATCTTCGACAACGTCTACATCATGACGCGCGGCGCGAACGACACCGAGGTGCTGTCCCTGCTCGCCTACAACACCTCGATCGGTCGCCTGGAGATCGGGCTCGGCTCGGCGATCTCCGTCCTGCTGTTCCTCTGCGTGCTCATCATCGCGGGGGTGGCCGTCAAGGGCTTCAAGGTGGATCTCGCCGGCACGACGGGAGGCAAGTGATGAGAGGGCTGTCCGCGAAGCAGAAGGTCGGGTGGATCGCCATCACGCTCGTCGTGCTCGTGTGGTCGCTCTTCCCGGTCGCCTCGATCCTCATGACGTCCTTCAAGACGCAGGCGGGGCTCTTCTCCGGCACGTTCCTCCCCGAGGAGTGGACCTGGGAGAACTACGAGACGATCCTCGCGCCGGGCGGCAGCGCCCAGGACCTGTTCCTCCCGTCGCTGCGCAACTCCATCGGCATCTCGCTCATCGCGACGTTCATCGCCGTCGTCCTCGCGACGTTCTGCGCCTACGCCATCGCCCGGCTCGACTTCCCCGGCAAGCGGGTCATCCTCACGACGGCGCTGGCAGTCTCGGTCTTCCCGGTCGTCTCGATCGTCACGCCGCTGTTCAACCTCTGGCGCTCCATCGGCCTGTACGACACGTGGCCCGGCCTCATCATCCCCTACCTGTCCCTCACCCTGCCGATCTCGATCTGGACCCTCGCCGCGTTCTTCCGGCAGATCCCGTGGGAGCTCGAGCAGGCGGCGCAGGTGGACGGCGCCACCGCGTTCCAGGCCTTCCGCAAGGCGGTCGTCCCGCTCGCCGCGCCCGGCGTGTTCACCACGGCGATCATCGCGTTCTTCATCGCGTGGAACGACTTCGTCTACGGCATCTCGCTCACCTCGACCAGCGCCGCCCGTCCGGTCCCGGCGGCGCTGTCCTTCTTCACCGGCGCCTCGCAGTTCGAGGAGCCCACCGGCGCGATCTCGGCGGCGGCCATCGTCGTCACCGTGCCCGTCGTCATCGTCGTGCTGCTCTTCCAGCGGCGCATCGTGTCCGGCCTCACCCAAGGCGCAGTCAAGGGCTGAGCCCGCAAAGGAGTCCTCCCATGGCATCGATCACCCTCGACAACGTCGTCAAGACCTACCCGGACGGTTTCACCGCCGTCAAAGGGGTGGACCTCGACATCGCCGACGGCGAGTTCGTCATCCTCGTCGGGCCCTCCGGCTGCGGGAAGTCCACCCTGCTGCGGATGATCGTCGGGCTGGAGGACATCACCGACGGCGAGCTGCGCATCGGGGACGAGGTCGTCAACGACAAGGCGCCCCGCGACCGGGACCTCGCGATGGTCTTCCAGAACTACGCCCTGTACCCCCACCTCACGGTCTACGAGAACATCGCTTTCCCGCTGCGGCTGGCCAAGGGCCAGTACACCGAGGAGCAGATCGACGAGCGCGTGCGGAACGCCTCCACGCTCCTCGAGCTGGACGAGCACCTGCAGCGCAAGCCCGCCAACCTCTCCGGCGGGCAGCGCCAGCGCGTGGCGATGGGCCGTGCGATCGTGCGGCGCGCCAAGGCGTTCCTCTTCGACGAGCCGCTGTCCAACCTCGATGCCAAGCTCCGCGGGCAGATGCGCACGGAGATCGCCCGGCTGCAGCGCAACCTCGCCACGACGACCGTCTACGTCACCCACGACCAGACCGAGGCGATGACCCTCGGTGACCGGGTGGCCGTGCTGCGCCGCGGCGAGCTGCAGCAGGTGGCCAGTCCTCGCGGGCTGTACGACCAGCCGGTCAACCTCTTCGTCGCCGGGTTCATCGGCTCCCCGCCGATGAACTTCCTGCCGGGCATCGTCGAGGGCGACGTCCTGCGCCTGCCCATCGCGGAGGTGCCCCTCGACGACCGGCTCCGCGCCGCCGTCGGGGACCGCGACATCGTCATCGTCGGCATCCGCCCCGACTCCTTCGAGGACGCCGACACCCTGGAGCCGGACCGCGCGGGCGCCGGCGTGCACTTCGAGGCGGACGTCGACGTCACCGAGTGGCTCGGGGAGGTCCTCTACGCCTACATCCCGTTCGAGACGCACGACGCCGTCCGCCAGCAGCTCGAGGACCTCGACCGGGACCTCGACGGCGAGGGGATGCGCTCCCAGCTCATCATCTCCCTGGACTCGGTGAGCACCGTGCGCGCGGGCGACACCGCCGAGCTGTGGTTCGACCCCACCGAGATGCACGTCTTCGACGCCCAGTCCGGGGACAACCTCACCCGCGACGAGGAGCGGGCCGCCACGCTCGAGAAGGACGCGCGCGAGCAGCGCACCCGGGCCCTCGAGCGGGCGCGCAAGCGCGCCGAGCGGGAGTCCGCCGCGGCCGCGTCCTGACGCCGGGCCCCCTCAACCGTCGAGAGCTCGAGGGCGGGATGCGCACTCCAGCAGGCCGTCGTCACCGTCCTCGAGAAGGAGACCCCCACATGATCGTCCGCAGCTTCCACGACCTCGACGACACCGAGTTCGACGTCCGGACGCCGAGCTGGCGCTCCAAGCGCATCATCCTCGCGCGGGACAAGGCCGGGTTCTCGGTCCACGAGACCACCTTGTACGCCGGCACCGAGAACGAGTTCTGGTACGCCAACCACATCGAGGCCGTGATGATCATCGAGGGCGAGGGGACGATCACCGACCTCGGCACGGGTGAGACGCACGAGCTGCGCCCGGGCACGACGTACCTGCTCGATGAGCACGACAAGCACGTCGTGCGCCCGCGGACCGAGATCCGCACGATCTGCGTCTTCAACCCCCCGGTCACCGGCCGCGAGGTCCACGACGAGAACGGCGTCTACCCCCTCCTCACCGAGGACGACTGACGCAGCCCCGGCGCCGGACAACCTCGCACAGGTGTCCTCGGGGCACGCCCCTCAACCGCCGAGAGCTGGATCATGCACTGTGCATGATCCAGCTCTCGGCGCGTGTGGTGTGAGGCGCGTGTGGCGCGGCGCGGTTGCCGCGTCGGGCGTGCTCGTCAGGCCAGGTCGGTGAGCCAGCGCAGGAGGAGGCGGGCTCCGTAGCCCGTGGGGCCCTCCGGGATCTCGTGGCGAGCCTTGGTCGCGCGCCCGGCGCCGGCGATGTCGAGGTGCGCCCACGGGGTGTCCCCGGCGAACCGCTGGAGGAACAGCGCCGCGGTGATCGACCCGCCCATGATGTGCGGGTCACGCGACTGGTGGGAGATGTCGGCGACGGAGGAGTCCAGGCTCGCGCGGTAGGACTCGACGAGCGGCAGGCGCCACACGCGCTCCCCGCTCACCTCACCGGCGCTCGTCAGCGCGGCCGCCAGCGTGTCGTCGGTCGCGTACAGGCCGGCGTGGGTACGGCCCAGGCCGAGGGTGACGGCGCCGGTGAGCGTCGCGACGTCGACGAGGACGTCGGGACGGGCGGTCTGCCGCACCCAGGCCATCGCGTCGGCGAGGACCATGCGGCCCTCGGCGTCGGTGTTCGAGA
>NZ_VDFS01000047.1:0-17829 GCF_006151955.1 Georgenia sp. 311
CCGCGACGACGGGCATCCTCGCCACTCCGCTCTCGCGCGCAACTCCGCTCTCGCGTGGGAGGGGGCGGGCGGGTGCGGGTCGGTCCCGTCCCGCTGCGAGCGGGACGGGACCGGCAGGTGTGTCAGGCGCGCGACCCGCCGGACGAGTCCTCGACGGTCGGGGATTCCGTGGTGCCCTGCGGACCATCACCGGAGCGGTCACGGTCACCCGGCCGCTCGCCCTCAGGGCCTGCGCCCCTCGGGCCGCCGTGGCCGGCGAAGCCCTGCTCGACCGCCTCCGTGATCTGCTCCTCGAGGGCCGCGGCGCGCTCGTCGGCGTCGGCCTGCGTGAGCCGGCCGTCGGCCACGGCCTCGTCCAGCCGCTCGGTCGCGGCGGCCACGAGGGCGTCGACGAGCTCAGCCGTCCCCACGCCCTGCTCCTCGGCGACCTCCGCCAGGGTGGAGCCGTCCGCGAGCTCCTCGCGCAGCTCCTCGGCGGTCAGGCCGAGCTTCTCAGCGGCGGCGTCCAGTGAGACGCCCCCGCCCCCTCCGCCGCCGCGTCCGTGGTCACGCGGGCCGTCCTGCTCCCCCAGGGCCTCGGCGACGGCGTCGGCCGCGTCCTGCGTGAGGGTGCCGTCCTCCACGAGGTCGGCGAGGGCCTCACGCAGGTGGTCCTCACGATTACCGTGGACCGTCTGCTCCTGCTTGGCCGCGCCGTCGTCCGTGTCGGGCTGCCCACTCGCGGGCAGCAGCGCCGCGCCGGCGAGGGCGATCGCCGCGACGCCGCCGGCGCCCAGCATGCCGAGCTTGGTGGTCCTGCGCATGTGTCTGTCTCCGTTCGTCGGGGTGGGAGGGGTGGTGCCCCGTTGCCCCTACTCTCCGCAACGATCCTGGGACGACACTTGAACGAGGCTGTGTGCCGGACACAGACTCCGGCCGCTCCCGGTGCGGCCCCCGCGGCCGAACGGTTGGTCGCCGGGCTACTGCGCGCTGCGCAGGCTCCGCAGCGCGATGGCGGCGGCGAGGACCATGAGGACGATGCCGATCGCGGAGGTGAGGACGACGCCGGAGTCGAAGGCGTGCCGGGCCGACTCGAGCAGCTGCTCCGCGAGGGTCGGCGGCAGGCCCACGGCCACCTCCGTCGCCCCGCCGAGGGTCTCCCCCGCCGCACGCGCGTCGTCGGCAGGGATGCCGTCGGGAACGACGACGCCGCTGCGGTAGACGGCGGTGAGGATGCTGCCGAGGACGGCGGTGCCGAGCACGGCGCCGAGCTCGTAGGCCGTCTCGGAGACCGCCGACGCAGCACCGGCCTTGGCGGCGGGAACGCTGGAGAGGATGAGGTCGTTGGAGATCGTCTCCGCCGAGCCCACGCCGGCGCCGAGGATGACGAAGGCGAGCATGAGCCCGAGGTCGGACCCGGCCTGCCCGCTCGCGAGGACCACCCCGTACCCGACGGCGTTGAGGAGCAGGCCGCCGGCGACCACCTTCGCCGGGGAGACGCGGCGCACGACGCGCACGACGGCGAGCCCGGCGATGATCGTCACGACCAGCCCGGGCAGAAGGAAGAGTCCGGCCTCGACCGGGCCACGGCCGCTCACGAGCTGCAGGTGCTGGGCGACGAAGAAGAGGAACCCGACCATCGAGAAGACGCTGAGCAGGTTCGCCGCGACCGAGCCGCTGAAGACGGGGTTGGTGAAGAGCCGGACGTCGAGCAGCGGCACCTCGCGGCGCAGCTGGCGGCGCACGAAGAGGGAGCCGACGGCCAGGCCGAGGAGGATCGGGACCACGCTGCCCGGGCCCACGCCCGACTCGGCGACCTTCTTGATCCCGTAGACGAGCGGCACCATCGCCCCGAGGGAGAGCGCGATGCTCACCGGGTCCACCGGGCCGGGGTCGGGGTCACGGGACTCGGGCACGAGGATCGGGCCGAGGACGAGGAGCGGCACGAGGACGGGGACGGCGAGGAGGAAGACCGAGCCCCACCAGTAGTGCTCGAGGAGGAAGCCGCCGACGATCGGCCCGAGCGCGGCGCCGCCGGAGAAGCCCGCCGCCCAGACCGCGATCGCGGTCCGCCGCTCGTGGGGGTCGACGAAGATGTTGCGGATGAGCGACAGCGTTGCGGGCATGAGCATCGCGCCGAAGAACCCGAGCGCGGCACGCGCGGCGATGAGCAGCCCCGCGGTCGGGGCGAACGCCGCGACCGCGGAGACCGCCGCGAAGCCGGTGGCGCCGATGAGCAGGAGGCGTCGGCGCCCGAGCCGGTCGCCGAGGCTGCCCATGGGCACGAGGAGCCCGGCGAGCACGAGCGGGTAGGCGTCGACGATCCAGAGCAGCTCGGTGCCGCCCGGACGCAGGGACTCCGAGATCGACGGGACGGCGAAGCTCAGCACCGTGTTGTCGACGGCGACGAGCAGCACCGGCAGCATGAGGACGACGAGCGCCGCCCACGGGCGGGCGGCGGGCGAGCGCTGCGAGTCGGTTCGGTCGGACATGGTCGAGGCCAAGGTCGGTGCTCCGGCAGGACTTCGGGACGGACGGGACGACGCGTGCGGCGCCGACCGCCCACTGTACCGTCTGGACGGTTCGGAGTGCCTGTGGGTAGCGTCTCCCCCATGACGGCACGCGACAAGGTCCTCGACGCCTTCGAGGAGCTCCTCGTCAGCGAGGGCGCCCGGGCCGCCACCCTCGATGCCGTCGCCGCCCGCGCGAGCGTCTCCAAGGGCGGCCTGCTCTACCACTTCCCGAGCAAGGACGCGCTCGTCGACGGCCTGCTCGAGCGCCTCACGCGACTCGCCGCGGCCGACACCGAGGCGATGGCCGCCGACCCGCGTGGGCCCTCGGCCTACTACGTCGACTCCTCGGTCGCCGACGGCTCCGCGCTCGACCGCGCGATGGTGGCGGCCGTCCGCCTGGCCCAGGAGGCCGACACCCGGGCGCGCGAGGCCCTCCACGCAGCCCACCACGCCTGGTTCTCCCTCATCCTCGAGGAGGTCGGGGACCGCGCGATCGCCCGCGCGATCGTCCTGCTCGGGGACGGCCTCTACTACAACGCCGTCCTCACGGCCGGGGGCATCGCCTCCGACGACGTCGCCGGCACCCGCCCCCAGGACCGGGCCGAGCTGCTCGCGGTCGTCGCGCTGCTCAAGGAACAGGCGGCAGCCCGCCGCTGAGCCCGCTCCCGTCCGTGGACAGCCCTGCCGCGCCCGGCGCGGTGCCGCACAATGGCCGGCGAGACCCCGTCCCGAGGAGCGCCCCGATGTCCCTGACCGTCGCCGTCGTCCAGCTCGCGCCGACCGAGGACAAGGCCGCGAACCTCGCGACGATCGAGCGGCTGCTGCGCCGCGCCCGGGAGCGTGGCACGCGGCTCGCCGTGCTGCCGGAGTTCTCCGTCTTCACCGCCTCGGCGATGGACGAGCGCTTCGTCGACAGCGCCGAGCCGCTCGACGGCCCGGCCGTCACCCGCCTGGCCGCACTCTCGGCCGAGCTCGGTCTCGCCGTCGTCGCCGGGGTCAACGAGATCGCGGACGGCGGCCGGATCCACAACACCCTCGTCGGCATCGACGGCGGCGAGGTCAGGGCCGCCTACCGCAAGGTCCACCTGTACGACGCGTTCGGCTACCGCGAGTCCGACCGGGTCCTCGCGGCCGACCTCGCGCCACCGGCGCTGCTGGAGGTCGACGGCTTCACCGTCGGCATGCAGACCTGCTACGACCTGCGCTTCCCCGAGTCCACGCGGGTGCTCGTCGACGCCGGCGCGGACGTCGTCGCCCTGCCCGCGCAGTGGGTGCCCGGCCCGCTCAAGGAGTACCACTGGACCACCCTGCTGCGGGCGCGGGCGATCGAGAACACCGCCTACGTCCTCGCCGCGGACCAGTGCGCGCCGACCGGCGCCGGGCACAGCACGGTCCTGGACCCGATGGGCGTGGCCCTGGCCGGTGTGGGCGAGGCCGAAGGACTGGCGACGGCGGTCCTGGAGCGGGAGCGCCTGGAGCAGGTCCGCGCGACGAACCCGGCGCTGACCCTGCGGCGTTACGCCGTCGTGCCCAAGGAGCGCTAGCCCCGCCCGGGTCGCCCGGACGACCGTGCGCCCGCCCGCAACACCGTGCGCCCGGTGGAACGGGGGCACGGTGAGCGGAGCGGGCGCACAGTGGCGCAGCGCGGGTCAGGCCAACGCGCGCCTGCGCACCGCGAGCAGCACGGCGCCCGCGAGCAGCAGCACCCCGACCACCCCGGCCGCGGGTGCGAGCGCGGCGCCCGTCGCGGGCAGCCGGTCCGGCCCGGCGCCGGACGCCGGCGCACCGGCGGTCGGCCCCGGCTCCGCCGGCGCGGGCTCGGCCGTGGTCGGCGCCTCGGTCGGCTCCTCGGTGGGCTCCGGGCCCGCCGTGGGCTCGTCCGTCGGCACCTCGGCCGGCGGGTCCGCCGGCGCCGGGAGCGCCAGCGCGACGACCGGCTCGAGCTCGGTCTCGAACAGGCGCGGCCAGGGCAGCGCGACGTGCGTCGAGACGAGGTCCCCGATCGTCGCGCTCACCCCGTCCACGCCGGGCAGGACGACGACGTCGCGGCCGGCGAAGTGCGTCGCGTGGAACTCCTCGGTGAGCGGGACGAGCCGCTCGGCGACGAACGCCTCCATGACGACGGCCTGCTCGTCGGTGAGGCCGAAGACGTTCCACCCGTCGGCCTGCGCGGCGGCGTAGGCCGCGGGCTGGACGTCGTTCTTCCAGCGGTCGTCGAGCACGAACCGGTGCAGCAGGTAGCTCACGTGCACCTGCGCCTGCTCCAGCGCCTCCTCCGCGGTGACGTCGGCGGGCAGGCTCTCGAGGTAGGACCACCGGGCGAACCCGTGGCCGGTGGCGACGCCGAGCGCGTTGCCGGCGGTGTTCCACGCCGAGTAGGCGAGCAGCGAGGCGAGCTCGACCGACTCCTCCAGCCGGTCGGTGAGCGCCCGCTCGGCCCGGTTGACCTCGAGCGCGTCGAGGACGATGACGTCCTCCCCCGCTGCCTGCAGCTCGGCGACGCGGGCGACGAACGCGTCGAGGTCGGCCGCGCGGTCACCGCCCTCGGCCGTGGGCGTGTTGACCATGAGCCGGATGTCGGGGTCCCGCGTGACGACCGTGCCGCCGGCGGCCACGACGTGCCGCTCGATGTTCTCCTCGTACGTCGTGTCCTCGAACGGCGCGACCCAGTCGGCGCCCGGGATGCCGGAGTACTCCACGGCCACCGTCGGGCTCGTCCCGTTGCGCTGCTGGACGAACCGGCTCACGAGGGTCGCGTCGACCTCGTCGGCGCCGGGGAAGATCTGGACGACGTCCTGCACGCCGAGCTCGGCGACCAGCGCGCGCAGCTCCTCGCGCTCGGCCCGGTGCAGACCGTGGGGGGCGGCGTCGTCCTGGGCGAGGACGAGGTGGTCGACCACGCCCTCGGCGGCCCACTCGACGAGCAGCCGGTTGATCTGGTGGTTGCGCTCGCGCGCGGCCACGTAGTCGGCGAGCACGTCGTCGGGGATCTGGGCGCGGATCGCCTCCAGGTCCGCCCGCAGCTCCTCGTGGCCGAGGTTCTCCACCCGGTCGGTGAGGATCGCCCACTGCTGGATGAGCGTGTAGTACAGCTCGGCGTTCTCCCCGAGGGCCGACAGTGCGAGGCGCTGGATCGTGTCGTAGACGAAGATCGGCGTCCCGGGGTTCTGCTCGCGCAGCTCGCGGAGCACCGAGACCCGCTCGCGGGCCTCCTCGGCCGTGGCGGCCACGCCGGTGCGCGAGGCGATGAGCCCGCCGTAGGCGAGCATGCTCACCGAGACGACGTAGCCGTCGGCGTCGTCCTGCTCGAGCAGCCACTGCCCGACGGCGTCGCCGTCGCCCGGGGTGGTGAAGGTGCCGATGAGCTCGTCGGGCGGGAAGAGGGTGGCGACGTCCGCCGTCGCCGCCGTCATCTGCGGGAAGTAGACGTTCGCCGGCCGGTCGTCGAGCGGGACGACGACGAGCGTGGCCTCGTCGTCCGGCACGGGCGCGGCGCCCGCGGGCACCGCGAGGGCGGTGGTCACGAGCGCCGCGGTGGCCAGGGCGGCCAGGGCACGGCTGGTGGTTCGGTGGGTCATGCAGGGGTCCTCACGTCGTCGTGGTGGGTGACTCAGCCCTTGAGGCCGGTCTGGGCCAGGCCCTGGATGAACTGGCGCTGGGCGAAGATGAAGACGACGAGCACCGGGATCACCGTGAGCGTCGTCGCGGCGAGCTGGACGTTCCAGATCGGGCCGCCGTAGGCGTCGACGTACTGCGTCAGCGCCTGGGGAAGGGTGAAGTTCTGCCGGCTGGAGAGGAACACGATCGGCTCGAGGTACATGTTCCAGGACTTGAGGAACATGAAGATCGCGACCGCGGCCACCGCCGGGCGGGCGAGCGGGAAGGCGATCCGCCAGAAGATGCCGAACCGGCTCAGGCCGTCCATCCGCCCGGCCTCCTCCAGCTCACCCGGCAGGCCGAGGAAGAACTGGCGCATGATGAACGTCGCCAGCACGCTCGGCGCCCCGAGGATCGGGATGACGATGAGCGGCCAGTGCGTGTCGATGAGCCCGAGGGTGTTGACCATCCGGAAGAGCGGCACGATCGTCACCTCGATCGGCACGAGCAGCCCGATGAGCACGACGACGAACAGCAGGTTCGCGCCCGGGAAGCGCACCCGGGCGAACGCGTAGCCGGCCATCGAGGAGAAGAGGATCGTGCCCACCGTGACGAGGGCGGCGATGTACAGGCTGTTCCAGTACTGCTGGGCGAACGGCTGGAGCTCGAAGACCTGCCGGTAGGGCTCGAGCGAGGGGCTCGCGGGCCACAGGGTGGGCGGCACGCGCAGGATCTCGCTCGTCGTCTTCATGCTCGACGTCGCCATCCACCACGTCGGGAAGAGGAACGGCACGGAGGCGACCGCCATGACGGCGACCAGCACCCAGCGCCAGGGGCGGCGGCGCACACGGCTCGCCCGCGGGGCGGAGTCCGGCCCGGGGGCGAACGTCGTCTCCCCGACGGCCTTGTCGACGACGTCAGACTTCATGGAACACCCACCGCTTCCGGGTCTGCCACTGAACGAGCGTCAGGGCGAGCACGATGACGAACAGCAGGACGGCGATCGCGCTCGCGTAGCCGAACTGGTTGAACTCGAAGGCCTGGCGGTACAGGTAGTAGACGAGCACCGTCGTCGAGTTGCCCGGCCCGCCGTTGGTGAGGACGTCGATGAGCGCGAACGTCTCCAGCGAGCCGACGATCGTGAGGATCGAGACGAGCAGCACGGTCGGGGAGATCATCGGCATGACGATCGACCAGAACCGGCGCCAGGGCCCCGCGCCGTCGAGCCTCGCGGCCTCCTGGATCTCCTCGGGCACGCCCTGGAGCGCGGAGAGGAACAGGATCATGTTGAGCCCGACGTTCTTGAAGACCTGGACGACGACGACGGCGACCATCGCCGTGACGTTCCCGCGCAGCCAGTTCGGCCCGTCGACGCCGAAGAGCCCGACGAAGGAGTTGATGCCGCCGTCGGCCTGGAGCAGGAAGCCCCACACGATCGTCCACGCCACGAGGGACACGACGACCGGGGAGAAGAACGCGACCCGGAAGAACGTCGTGCCCGGCAGCTTCTGGTTGAGCAGCACGGCGAGGAACAGCGCCAGGCTGATGTTGAGGACGACGACGCCGAGGGAGAACCATCCGCTGGCGACGAGCGAGTCGTGCAGGGAGGAGTCCTCGAGCATCCGCTCGTAGTTCGCAGCACCGGCGAAGGTGAACGTGCCGGCGAGGACGTTCCACTCGTGCAGCGAGTACCAGATCACCGCGATGAGCGGGCCGACGACGAACAGCAGGCTGCCCGCGATGACCGGCGCGGTGAACGCGTAACCCCAGGCGGCGTCCCGCCGCCGCCAGGCGGACCGGCGCTGCCGGCCCGCCTGGCTTCCGGTGATGACCGACATCAGCCCTCGAGGAGGGGTTCGATCGTCGAGCAGAGGTCCCCGAGCACGGTCTCGACGTCTGCGGACGGGTTCCACAGCGAGTCGAGCTCGCCGCGCACGGCGGCGTCGAGCTGGGCGAAGTTGCTGTGCGCGGGCTTCACCTGGGCGCCGACGATGCTGCTGATGACGGCGCTCTCGAGCTGCTCGGGCGACAGCAGCGGGTTGGCGGCGCCGAGGACGTCGGCGGTGAGGAGGGACTCACGCGGCGGCGGGAAGTAGGCGGCGAGCTTCTCCGCGCTCTCCGGGCTGGTGAAGTAGGCGAGGAAGTCGGCCGCGATCTCGGGGTTCGCGCCGTTCTCCAGCACGCCGATGCCGGCCTGGCCGATGACGCTCTGCTGACCGGCGGGGCCGGCCGGGAGCGGCACGACGTCCCACTCGAAGGAGCCGTCGAGGGAGGACGCGCGGGAGATCTGGGTGATCGTCATCGTCACGTCGCCGGCGAAGAAGTCCGCGGCGGTACCCGGGCCGGGCATGGCGCCCTGGGTGAAGACGGCGTCGTGGAACCAGGTCATCACGTCGACCATGGCCGGGTCGGTGAAGGTGCACTGGGTGCCGTCGGCCGACCACGGGGTGGCCTCCCAGCCGCCCCAGATGGTGGCGAGGTTGCCCCAGGCGGAGTAGTCGAAGTCGCGCACGACGAGCCCCGCCCCGCCGAGCGCCTCGGCACTGGCCGCCGAGATGTCGCGGGCGGCGTCGAAGGTCCACCCGCCCTCGGCGAGCAGGTCGGCCGGGTTGGCCTGGCCGGACTCGGCGATGCGGTCGGTGTTGACGAACACGACGAACGGGGAGTTGGAGAACGGGTAGGCGAACAGGCCATCGCCGTCGGACCACAGGTCGAGGGAGGAGTCGAGCAGGTCGTCGTAGGCGTAGCCCTCGGCGCCCTCGAGCGCCGGCTTGATGTCGGCCAGTGCCCCGCTCGAGACGAACTCCGGCGCCGTGTTCTCGAAGATCCACGCGAGGTCGGGCGGGTTGCCGCCGGCGAGCTGGGTGGTGAGCGTCGTCGTGTAGTCCTCGAAGGGCAGCGGCTCGAAGGTGACGCTGGCGACGGTCTCGGGGTTCGCCTCGACGTACTCGGCGGCGATCTCGTCGAAGAGCGCGAGCTGGCTCTCGTCGGCGGTCCAGACGGTCATGCGCAGGTCGACGGGGGCGTCCGGGGTGGCCTCGGAGCCGCCGTCGTCGCCCGCGCCGCAGGCGGCGAGGGAGCCCACGCCGAGCGTGAGGACGGCGAGGGTGGTGATCAGAGTTCGACGGTGAACCATCTTCTCTCCTTCTGTACGGGGTTGGCCGAGCACCGGGCGGCGTCGGCGGAGGGGGTGACGGGCCGGGTCAGTAGCCGTAGACGCCGTCCGGCCAGTGGAGCTCCACGCCGTCGGCGATGAGCCGCGACTGGAGCTGGTCCACGAGCGCGGGCTCGGCGTGGACCTGGTGAGGAGTCGTACGGTCCTGCAGGGAGGTCGCGGCGAGGACGCCCGCGACCTCGCCGATGTTCCACTCGACCGGGTGGAGGCGGTAGCAGCCGTTGGTGATGTGGGTGGTGCCGATGTTCTTGGCCGCGGCCAGCAGGTTGGTGACCCGCTGGGGGATGAGGGCGCCGAGCGGGATCTCGAAGGGCGCCGAGCCGACGTCGACGTAGTTGTCGCCGCCGGTGGAGGGGTGCAGGTCGATGCGGTACATGCCCACGCCCACGCTGTCGGGGTAGCGGCGCGAACCCTGGTCGCCGCGGATCGCGAGGGAGACGTCCTGCTCGCGGATGGTCTCCAGGGCGCGGATGCGGCGTCCCTCGCGGTGGTAGGGCGCCATCGCCAGGCCGTCCTCGGTGCCCATGACGTCCGGGCGCAGGCGCAGGCCGGGCCAGCCGGTGCCGCCGTCGGGGCGCGGCGCCTCGGTCTGCATCCAGTAGAGCATCGAGAGGCTGAGCTGGCGGGCGTCCTCGAGGCGGGCGGCGGCGACGTCGTCGTCCACGTCGATGACGGGACCCTCGAAGTAGTCGATGCTCGGCCAGTTGACCAGCGTGATGTCGCTGTCGTAGGTGCCGGGCTCGAAGAGGTCCTTGGCGGCGATGCGCCGGAAGGTCCACAGGTTCCCGTCACCCGGGTTGAGGCTCTGGTCGGCGAAGACCGACAGCGGCTCGTCCCCCGGGTTGGGCTCGAAGTGCCGCTCGACGATCTCCAGCGTGCGGGGGTGGGGGGCGGTCCAGCTCACGAGGTTGGCGCCCCAGAAGTCGGGCCGCACCGAGCGCCAGTGGTCGTACTGGGCCGGCCGCTCGATGGTGTTGTCCTCCCCCTCGACGTGGTCGAGGGCGAAGCAGATGGACAGCGCCTGGACGTTCTCCGGCTGGGCCTCGGCGGGGGCGCTGGGCTCGCCGGTCTCGGCCGAGGACTCGAAGCCGGTGACGTACTCGGTGCCGGACAGGGGCAGCAGCTCCCCGGTCTCCGTGGCGTCCAGGACGTAGTCGGCGCCGATGGTGGTCCGCTCCCCCGTGCGCAGGTCCTCGAGGGTGACGGCGCGGATCGCGTCGCCGTCCATCTCGCAGGCGACGGGGCGGCGGTGCATGAGGATGCGCAGCCGTCCGCCGGAGACGTAGGGGGCGAGCATCTCGTCGATGACGGCGACGGCCACGCGCGGCTCGTGGCACAGCTTGCTCACCCAGCCGGCGCCGGGGTTGAGGTCGTGCTTGCGGCGGGCCGCCTCCTTGAGGGGGTAGGTGCGGCGGTAGTAGTCCCGGATGCCGTCGCGGAAGCGCCGGTAGGAGGCGGTGCAGCCGAAGTCCTCGATCCACGGGTGCTCGTCCGGCGGGACCGCCTGGGACGTCGACTGACCGCCGAGCCAGGCGAACTCCTCGGTGAGGACGACGTGCGCGCCGTGCCGGAGCGCGCCGAGGGCCGCGGCGACGCCGCCGAGACCTCCGCCGACGACGAGTACCTGGGTGCGAAGTTCCACCAGCTATGCCTTTCTGTTGGGCTCGGGCCGGGTGTCCGGCGCGGGGCACGGGGCGACGGTCGCCCCGTCGACGAGGGTGCAGGGGATGGAGACCTGGAGGTCGTCCGGGTCGGCGGGCTCCGCCGCCAGCTGGCGCAGGACGATGCGCAGCGCGTGCGCTCCCATCTCCCAGCGCGGGATGAGGAAGCCGGTCCAGTCGACGTCCTCGCCGTCGGGACGCTCGGGGTCCCCGAGGCGGGCGATGGACAGGTCGCGCGGGACGTCCAGGCCACGGGCGAGCGCGGCGCGGCGCAGCGGGGCGGCGAGGTCGGAGGTGACGACGGCGGCGGTCACTCCCCCGCCCTCGAGCGCGTCGAGGAGCTGGCCGGAGGTGAGGTCCGGCGCGTCGAAGGTCACCGGCTGCAGCCCGGCGGAGGACATCGCGTCGCGGTAGCCGCGGGCGCGGTCCTCGATCGACTCGTGGCCGGTGAACTCGTTGACGAGCGCGATACGCCGGTGGCCGAGAGCGAGCAGCCGCTCGACGACGGCGCCGGTCGCCTCCCCGTACGCGGCGGCCGCGTAGGGTGCCTGACCACCCGGGGCCTCGCGGCGCCCGACGAAGGCGAAGGGAAAGTCCTGGCGCAGGAGCTCGGTGAGGTCCTCCGGGTAGCTGCCGCGCCCGAGGAGCACGCAGCCGTCGGCCACGCGCAGGCGGGCGACCCGCCCGGTGGAGACGAGGCTCTTGCCCACGCGCCCGGACATCGAGGTGAACATGAGGAGGTCGACGCCGGAGCGCTCGGCCTCGTCCTCGACACCCTCCATGAACGGGTAGTAGAAGTCGGCCGCCGCGTGGGGGAAGACCGGCTCGTAGGTGTAGATCCCGACGATCGAGCTGCGCCCGCCGGCGAGCCGCTGGGCGCTGGGGTTGGCCGCGTACCCGGTGACGGCGATCGCGTCGAGCACCTTGTCGCGGACCTCGGCGCTCACCCGGCGCTGGGCCACGCCCGTGCCGTTGAGGACCATCGACACCGTGGTCTGGCTGACGCCCGCGAGGCGCGCCACATCGGCCTGCGTCGCGCGCCGTCCCTTGACCACCATGTCGTCTCCTTCGACCTCGTGCTGCGCAAGAGAATCGGGTTTTGCGTAAAACCACAACCTCGCCACAGGCGCCGGGTCATGCGCACAACGTGATGATCCGTCCAGCCGCTGTTCGCCCGGTGGACGAAACCCTTGTTGTTTTGCGTATGACGCAGTTCGATGCCGAGCACACCGACGAGGTCCGTGAAGGCGCGGACCCGGACAGGAGAGGACCCGATGAGAACGAGAACACGGGGGACGCTCGCGCTCGCCGTCACCGCAGCGCTGGCCATGGGAGTGGTCGCCGGCGGCTCGGCGACCGCCGCCCCACCGACGGTGGTGGGCGCCGCTGTGAGCGAGGCGCCGACCCAGGAGGACCTCCCGGTCTTCCAGTACCAGGGCATCATCACCGACAAGGAGACGATGTCGTACAACCCGACCGACGAGTACATCTTCCCCAGCGTCTTCCACGCCGGGGCCCACCTGGAGGACCCCCTCGCCGAGTGGTACCTCTACCTCGGCCCGCACGACGCCCCGGGCGGCATCGTCCTCATGTACGCCGACTCACTCGCCGGCCCGTGGACGGAGCACGAGGGCGGACCGGTCATCGCCAACGAGTGGGACGACCACTACTCGGTCTCCCACGTGGCCACTGCCGAACCCTTCTGGCACCCGGAGGAGGACCGGCTCTACGTCTACTTCCACGGGGAGAACACGACGACGCGGTACGCGACGTCCTCGGACGGCGTCCACTTCGACTACGGCGGTGTCGCCGTGACGACCGCCCAGGGCGGGGAGGGGATCACCGAGACCTCCTACGCGCGGGTCTTCGAGCACCCCGACGCGACCTCGCCCTATGCGTACGCGATGTTCTACATGGACAACACGACGCAGGACATCCGGCGTATCCGCGTCGCGGAGTCCTACGACGGTCGCGAGTGGGACGTGCGCCCCGAGCCGCTCGTCGTCCCCGGAGCCGCCGAGGGCCAGAACGTCTCGAGCGCGAACCTCTGGGAGTGGGAGGGGCAGCTGTACGTCATCTACCACGCGTCGTCGGGCAAGATCCACGCTCGCACCGTCGACGACGCGCTCACCGAGACCGGCCCGACCTGGACCCTTCACGAGGCGAGCGGCGTCGGGGACGACACAGGTCGCGTGGCGGCGCCGGACATCGTCACGGACGAGACCGGCACCTACCTGTTCTACGAGTCCGGCGACCGGCTCGGCGCGACGATCAAGTACGCCAAGCTCGACCCCGACGCCGTGCGGGAACCCGCTCCCGGCGTCGACCCCGACCCGCTGCGCCGGCAGTGCAGCGGCGCCGCGTCCGACGAGTTCGACGCGACAGCCCTCGACCCGGAGCTGTGGTCAGCCGGCGAGCGGACGGAGGCGAGCCGCCACGAGCTGAGGGACGGCTCGCTCGTCCTGCCGACCTACCGCGCGGGCGTCAACGGGGCCCCGCTGCTCCTCCAGGAGCTGCCCGACGGCCCGTGGGAGGTGACGACCGAGGTGAGCGTCGCGCCGACGGAGCCGTTCCAGCAGGCCGGTCTCCTGCTCTACGCCGACGACGCCAACTACGCCAAGCTCGACCTCGTCCACGGCTCGGCGGGCCTGCGTCTGGAGTACATCCTGCGGACGAACGGGAGCGACCGGAACACCGGCTTCGACTCCGTCACCCCGGGCGACCGGGTCGGTGACCAGCTGTGGCTCAGGCTCACCAGCGACGGCGACACCGCCCTCGCGTCCGTCTCCTTCGACGGCGAGACCTTCGAGCCGTGGGGCCGGCCGGTGGACCTCGACCGGCTCTCCCCCACGGCGATCGGCCCCTTCGCCATGAGGGGGGCCACTGCTGCCCCGGAGATCGAGGCCTCCTTCGCGTGGCTGCGGTGGACCCCGACCGCCGCGGAGCAGAGCGCCTGCGACGAGGAGCTCACCGTGCCCGAGGCGCCGGCCGACGACGAGTCCGCCGCCCCCGGCCGAGCCGTCCTGCGCACGACGAGCGGCTGGGCGCACGGCCTCCACGACGGGAGCTTCGAGGTGCTCCTCGACCTGTGGTGGGGCACCAACGGCAGCGTCTTCGCGCTCTACGAGAACGGCCGACTCATCGCCGTCGAGGAGCTCGCGCTGCGCACGCCGCACGCCCAGTCGCTCCGCGTCCCGGTCACCGGGCGGCCGGACGGGACGTACGTGTACAGCGGTGTGCTCCTCAACTCCCGGGGGGCGACGGAGACGGCACCGGTCACCGTCGTCGTCGACGACGCGGCCCCTGGTACTCCCGTGCTCAGCCACGACAACTGGGACGGGGACGGCGCGTTCACCGTGACCGCGAACCTGTGGTGGGGGACGAATGCGACGTCCTACCGGATCCTCGAGGACGGTGTGGTGGTCGCCGAGGGGGCGCTCACGGCCGCGACGCCCGGTGCCCAGCAGGCGACGGCGACGGTGACCGGCCGAGCACCGGGCAGCCACACGTACGTGGCCGAGCTGACCAACGCGGCCGGGAGGACGGTGAGCGCGCCGCTCGCGGTGCCCGTCCGCCGGTAGCCCGGCACTGTGCGCCCGTTCCCTGCACCGAGCGCCCCGTCCAGCGGGCGCACGGTGTGCGGAACGGGCGCACGGGTCGGCGCGAGGCGGCCGGCCGGGCTCAGGTCCGCCAGGGGATGCCGAGGATCGTGTCCGGCGGCGGGCCGAGCTCGTCCGGCGGGACGCGCGGGGGCCGCTCGCCGGGCCACCGCGGGCCGACCCAGATCCGCCACAGACCCTCGTGCTCCAGGAGGTGCCCGACGGCGCTCAGGGACGCGGGGCGGGCGGCGGCGAGCTGGCCGCGCAGCTCCGGCGCGTGCTCGGCCGGGACGAAGCCGACGATGACGTTGTGCCACAGCACGACGACGCGCCCCTCGGCGCCGTCCTGGAGCAGCAGCTCGGCGCGGGTCTCCCCCGGTGCGCGGGACGTGCGCCGGGCCTCGGCGACGGATCGCTGGAGGGCGCGTGCCTCGGCGCACCAGAACCCCTCGGGCACGTCAGCGGGCACCGGGGGTGGTGTGCGGCGGAAGAGGCTCACCCGCACATCATCCCCGGTGCCCGCGGAATCTCGCTCAGCGGCCCCCGCGCCGCTTGCTCAGCAGGTCGAAGGCCACGGCCACGAGGAGCACCAGCCCCTTGATCACCTGCTGCCAGGCCGGGTCGACCGCCATGATCGACAGGCCCATGTTGAGCACGCCCATGATGAGCGCACCGACGATGGCGCCGGAGATCTTGCCGACGCCGCCGCTCACCGCTGTGCCACCGATGAACGCCGCCGCGATCGCGTCGAGCTCGAACATGTTGCCCGCGGCCGCGACACCGGCACCCGCGCGCGAGGTCGTCACGACGCCGGCCAGTGCCGCCAGCATGCCCATGTTGACGAAGACCATGAAGTCCACGCGCTTGGTGTTGATGCCGGAGAGCATCGCGGCCTGGAGGTTGCCACCGACGGCGTAGATGTGCCGGCCGAACACCGTCCGGTTCATCACGAAGGAGTAGATGATCACCAGCACACCGATGATCACGAGGACGATCGGGGTGCCGCCCGCGCTCCGCGCGAGCAGGTAGGTGATGAACGCGATCAGCCCCGAGGACACCACGAGACGCCCGAGGAACGCCACGAACGGCTCCACCGCGAGGTCGTGCTTGCGCTTGGCGACCCGGCTGCGCACCTGCCCGATGACCACGCCCGCGATGGCGAAGGCGCCGATGAGCAGGGTGACGACGTCGAGGTTGGCGACGTAGCCCAGGACGTCGGGCAGCGAGCCGTTGGAGATGGCGTTGAACGGTCGCGGCAGGCCGGCCACCGTCGTCCCGACGAGGACGATCGCCAGCCCGCGGAAGATGAGCATTCCGGCGAGCGTGACGATGAACGCCGGGATGCCGACGTAGGCGACCCAGAAGCCCTGCCAGCACCCGATGAGGGCGCCGAGGACGAGCGCAGCGACGACGGCGAGCAGCCACGGCACGTCGTAGCTGTTCATGAGGATCGCCGTCACGCCACCGACGAAGGCCACGACCGAACCGACCGACAGGTCGATGTGCCTGGCCACGATCACCATGACCATGCCGATCGCCAGGATCATCACGTAGGCGTTCTGCTGGATGAGGCTGGCGACGTTGTTCGGGACCAGCAGCAGCCCGTCGGTGAGGATCTGGAAAAGGACGACGATGGCGACGAGCGCGATCATGATCCCGTACTGCCGGACGTTCCGGCTGAGGTACTGCGTCAGCTCGCTCATCGCGAGACACCTTCCCTGTCCATGGTCATGAGCTGCATGAGCCGCTCCTGAGTGGCTTCCTCGCGGGGCACGACACCCGTGATCCGCCCTTCGCTCATCGCGTAGATGCGGTCACAGATGCCGAGCAGCTCGGGTAGTTCGGAGGAGATGACGAGCACGCCCTTGCCCGCGGCGGCGAGCTCGTTGATCACCTGGTAGATCTCGTACTTCGCCCCGACGTCGATGCCGCGGGTCGGCTCGTCGAGGATGAGGACCTCAGGCCCGGTGTAGATCCACTTGCTCAGCGCGACCTTCTGCTGGTTGCCTCCGGACAGCTGCCCGACGATCGACTGCACCGTCGGGGTCTTGATCCGCAGGTCCCGGCGGTACCCGTCGGCCACCGCCGTCTCCTTGTTCTGGTCGATGACGCCGAGCTGTGCCAGCGCCTGGAGGTTGGCGACCGACACGTTCCGGCAGACGTCCTGGATGAGGTTGAGGCCGAACCGCTTGCGGTCCTCCGAGGCGTAGGCGATGCCGTGGCGGATCGCGTGCGCGACCGTCGTCGCCTTGACCTCCTCCCCGCGGACGAAGAGGTGGCCGTCGACGAGCGTGCCGTAGGCGCGGCCGAACACGGACATGGCGAGCTCCGTGCGCCCGGCGCCGATGAGCCCGGCGAGGCCGACGACCTCGCCGCGGCGCACGTCCAGGGAGGCACCGTCGACGACGAGGCGGTCCTGGTCGATGGGGTGGCGCACGGTCCAGCCCTCGACCCGCAGCACCTCCTCACCGATCCGGGGGGTGCGCTCGGGGTACCGGTGCTCGAGGTCGCGGCCGACCATGAGGCGGATGATCTCGTCCTCGGTCACCGGCTCCGGGCCGTGCATGTCGAGGGTCTTGATCGTGGAGCCGTCGCGCAGGACGGTGACGGAGTCGGCGATGGCCCCGATCTCGTTGAGCTTGTGGGAGATCATGATCATCGTCATCCCCTGCTCCTTCAGCTGTCGCATGAGCTGGAGCAGGTGGGCGCTGTCCTCGTCGTTCAGGGCCGCTGTGGGCTCGTCGAGGATGAGGAGGCGCACCTCCTTGGACAACGCCTTGGCGATCTCCACGAGCTGCTGGTGGCCGACGCCGAGGTCGACGATCTTGTCGTCCGGCTCGGCCGCGAGACCGACGCGAGCCATGAGCTTGGCGGCCTCGCTGTTCGTCGTGTTCCAGTCGATGACGCCCACGCGGGACCGCTCGTTGCCCAGGAAGATGTTCTCCGCGACCGAGAGGTACGGGCTGAGCGCGAGCTCCTGGTGGATGATGACGATCCCGCGCTGCTCGCTGTCGCGGATGGAGCGGAACTCGCAGGGTTCTCCCGCGAACAGGATCTCGCCGTCGTAGCTCCCGTGGGGGTAGACGCCGGACAGGACGTTCATCAGCGTCGACTTGCCGGCGCCGTTCTCGCCGACGATCGCGTGGACCTCGCCGCGCTTGACGACCAGGTCGACGTCCGTGAGCGCCTTGACGCCCGGGAACGTCTTGGTGATGCTCCGCATCTCGAGGATGGGTGGTTCTGTGACCATGACAGTCCTTGGGGTCGACGGCGTCCGCCCCGCCCAGTCCGGGACGGGGCGGACG
>NZ_VDFS01000047.1:18145-19980 GCF_006151955.1 Georgenia sp. 311
AGCGCGGACTCGACGGTGTCGGACGTGACGACCTGCGGGGCCAGGAGGTAGGCCGGCACGACCTTCACGCCGTTGTCGTAGGTCTCGGTGTCGTTGACCTCGACCTCCTCACCGGAGGTGATCTGGTCGATCATCGTGGCGACCTGGTCACCGAGGCTGCGGGTGTCCTTCCAGACCGTCATCGACTGCATGCCCTCGAGCATGTTCTTGACGTTGGCGAGGTCCGCGTCCTGGCCGGTGACGATCGGCCAGTTCTCCCCCGGCGTGTAGCCGGCGGCGTCGAGGGCCTGCTCGATGCCCAGGGCGAGCGAGTCGTTCGGGGACAGGACGACGTCGACCTCGTCGTTGGCGTAGAAGGAGTTGAGCCGGTTCTCCATCTCGGACTGGGCCGTCTGCGAGCTCCAGCCCTGGATGCCGATGGAGGTCCACTCGTCGTTGGTCGCCGGCGCCTTGCCGGAGGGCACGACCAGCTGCCCGGACTCGATGTACGGGCTGAGCACGTCCCAGGCCCCGGAGAAGAAGAACGCCGCGTTGTTGTCGTCCGGCGAGCCGGCGAACGGCTCGAGGTTGAACGGGCCCGCCTCGCCGTCCTCCAGGCCGAGCTGCTCGACGATGTACTCGCCCTGGAGCTGGCCGACCTCGTAGTTGTCGAAGGTCGCGTAGTAGTCGACGTTCTCGCTGCCGTTGATGAGGCGGTCGTAGGCGATGACGGTGGTGCCGGCTGCCTCGGCCTGCTCGAGCACCGGCCCGAGGGCGGTGCCGTCGATCGAGGCGACGACGAGGATGTCGGCGCCCTGGTTGATCATGTTCTGCAGCTGGGTGATCTGCTGGTCGACCTCGTTGTCCGCGTACTGCAGGGAGGTCTCGTAGCCGCGCTCCTTGAGCAGCGACTCGAGGTGGGTGCCGTCGTTGTTCCAGCGCTCGAGGGAGCGGGTGGGCATGGCGATGCCGATCAGCTCACCACCACCCTCGGCCTGCTCGGTCGAGCCGCCGGCAGTGTCGCCCTCGTTCTCGGGGGTTCGCTCGGAGGAGCAGGCGGCGCTCGTGAGCACGAGCGCGAAGCCTGCGAGAGCGGCGGCCACCCTGGTGGTTCTGGTCGACATGGAGCATGCCCTTCTCGTTGGAGTCGTCAGTGTCTCCGCCCTCTCGACCTCGTCCCGGTCGCTGAGGGTGGGGGGCTGGGCCGCGACGCGACCCGCTTTGTTGTGTGGAACAACTTACCCCGCCGCCGATCCGGACGTTGCCCAGACGTCCCACGTCATCCTCCTTGAGGAGGAGTAGAATTCGGCGCCTCTTGCCCGGGCCGACGTCGCCGCGGCGGGGTGGACGGGTCAGTCGATGACGTGGACGGAGGTCGCCTCGTCCGGCGGGCGCTGCCGCTCGACGCCGACGGTCACCTGGGTGAGCAGTGCGGCGACGGCCCCGACGGCGACGAGCACCGGCGCGGCGACAGCCGCGACCGCAGTCACCGCGACACCCGCGGTGAGGGGAATCTCCAGCAGCGTCTCCCCCGCCTCGTTCTTGATGAACACGCGGCGCACGTTGCCCTCTCGGACCAGCTCGCGGACCTTCGTCACCAGGTTGTCCCCGGAGACCTTGAACTCCTCGTACCACGTCCTGCTGTCGCCGGACTCGCTCATCGCTACCCCCTGCTTCGACTGGTGGGGCCAGGATGACAGACACCCCCGACACCGGGACCCCGTTTGCCCGTCCACGTCCCGGGACTTCCCAGGACGAGCCGGCAGCGGACCGCGTACGCCGCGAACGGACGCCGCGCACCCTCCCTGCGCCGAGAGCTGGATCGTGCACCGTGCACGATCCAGCTCTCGGCGGGA
>NZ_VDFS01000004.1:0-2008 GCF_006151955.1 Georgenia sp. 311
GGCGAGCATGGGAGACCATGCGCGCCCGGCGCCCTCGTCTCTGCCCCCGGTGGCCCACCGCACAGGGCCGGCGGAATAGACCCAGGGGTGACCGGGTTGGGACGGCTGTACATGCAAACGCATCGACTGAGGAGCTGACGCCACCATGCAGTTCGGAATCTTCACGGTCAGTGACGTCACGACCGACCCGACGACCGGGCGCACGCCCGACGACACCGAGCGCGTGCGGTCGATCCTCACGATCGCGCAGCACGCCGACGAGGCCGGCCTCGACGTCTTCGCCACCGGCGAGCACCACAACCCGCCCTTCGTCGCCTCCTCGCCGACGACGCTGCTCGGCTACCTCGCCGGCACGACGAAGAACATCGTCCTGTCCACGGCGACGACGCTCATCACGACGAACGACCCGGTGAAGATCGCGGAGGACTACGCGATGCTCCAGGTCATCAGCAACGGCCGGATGGACCTCATGATGGGGCGCGGCAACACCGGCCCCGTCTACCCGTGGTTCGGCAAGGACATCCGCCAGGGCGTCAACCTCGCCATCGAGAACTACGCGCTGCTGCGTCGGCTGTGGGACGAGGAGGTCGTGGACTGGCAGGGCAAGTTCCGTACCCCGCTCCAGGGCTTCACCGCCACGCCCCGCCCGCTCGACGGCGTCGCGCCCTTCGTGTGGCACGGGTCCATCCGCACCCCCGAGATCGCCGAGCAGGCCGCGTACTACGGCGACGGCTTCCTCCACAACAACATCTTCTGGCCCATGGAGCACACGGCCCGGATGGTCGAGTACTACCGCCGGCGCTACGAGCACTACGGCCACGGCCGCGCCGACCAGGCGATCGTCGGCCTCGGCGGACAGTTCTTCGCACGGAGGAACTCCCAGGACGCGTGGAACGAGTTCCGCCCGTACTTCGACAAGGCCCCGGTCTACGGCCACGGGCCCACGATGGAGGACTTTACCCGCGAGACGCCGCTGACCGTGGGCTCCCCGCAGCAGGTCATCGACCGGTACGCCGCGATGCGCGACGTCGTGGGGGACTACCAGCGTCAGCTCTTCCTCATCGACCACGCCGGTCTGCCGCTCAAGACGGTCCTCGAGCAGATCGACATCCTCGCCGAGGAGATCGTCCCGGCGCTGCGCGCCGAGCTCGAGTCCAAGCGTCCCGCGCACGTGCCCTCCGACCCGCCGAGCCACGCCGAGCGCGTCGCCAAGGCGCGGGCCGCCGGCACGGCCCAGGACCAGCACGTGGCCGGGGAGGACCGCTGGACCGGTCGCACCGCCGAGGACGACGTCGCGCAGCCCGCGGGCCGCGGCGCAGCATTCGGGCTGTGAGAGGAGCAGACATGAGCACGCGCACCATCGCCGTCGTCTCGGCCGGTCTCGGCCGCCCGTCCGCCACCCGGCTGCTCGCCGACCGGCTGGCGCAGGCGACGACCGACGCGCTCGCCGAGCGAGGCGTCACCGCCGAGGTCGTCACCTACGAGCTGCGGAGCCTCGCCCACGAGATCACCGACGCCATGCTCACCGGCTTCCCCTCCGGGGAGCTGCGGACGGCGCTGGAGACGGTCGCCCGGGCCGCCGGCGTCATCGCCGTCACCCCGATCTTCACGACGAGCGCGTCCGGGCTGTTCAAGTCCTTCGTCGACGTCGTGGACAAGGACGCGCTGCGGGGGACGCCCGTGCTCATCGGCGCGACGGGCGGCACGCCCCGCCACTCCCTCGCCACCGAGTACGCGATCCGGCCGCTGTTCACCTACCTGCACGCCGACACCGTCACCACGGCGGTCTTCGCCGCCACCGACGACTGGGCGGGGGAGGCGGACGACGTCAACCCGCTGCCCGAGCGCATCCGCCGGGCCGGCGTCGAGCTGGCCGAGAAGGTGGTCGCGCGCCCTGAGCGGTCGGGGGCGGCCGACGGCTTCGACGCGACCCCCGACTTCGCCTCGCTCCTCGACCGGCTCTGACGGTCGCGCCGCGTGCCCCGGGTCCTGTGCCCGGGGCACGCGG
>NZ_VDFS01000048.1:0-35673 GCF_006151955.1 Georgenia sp. 311
CGGCGGCGGCAGACTGCCGCCGCCGGACCGCACCGAAGGAGGAGCAATGACGAACCACCTCGCTGAGCTCAGCGACCTCGGGGTCTCTGTCTGGCTGGACGACCTGTCGCGCGAGCGTCTCGAGGGTGGTGGCGCGCAGTCCCTGTCCTCCCTCATCGCCGACGACCACGTCGTCGGCGTGACGACCAACCCGTCGATCTTCGCCTCCGCGATGTCCGAGGGGACGCGCTACGACGCGGACCTCGCGCGGCTCGCCGGCGAGGGCGCCGACGTCCCCACCGCGATCACCTCCCTCACCACGGCCGACGTCCGCGCCGCCTGCGACTGCTTCGCCGAGGTGAGCGAGCGGTCCGACGGCGTCGACGGCCGGGTCTCCATCGAGGTCGACCCGTACCTCGCCCACGACACCGACGCCACCCTCGCCCAGGCGCGCGAGCTGTGGCGGCTCGTCGACCGCCGCAACCTCCTCGTCAAGGTCCCGGCGACGCTCGAGGGGCTGCCGGCGATCACCGCGGCCACCGCGGAGGGCATCAGCGTCAACGTCACCCTCATCTTCTCCCTCGACCGCTACCGCGCCGTCGCCCTCGCCTACGTCGACGGCCTCGAGCGGGCGCACGAGGCCGGCGTCGACCTCTCGACCATCCACTCGGTCGCCTCGTTCTTCGTCTCGCGCATCGACACGGCGATCGACGCCCGGCTCGACGAGCTCGACTCCGAGGACGCCCGCGCGCTGCGCGGGAAGGTGGCCGTCGCCAACGCCCGGCTCGCCCACGAGGCCTACGAGGAGATCTTCGGGACCGAGCGCTGGGCCGACCTCGCAGCGGCCGGGGCCCGGCCGCAACGCCTCCTGTGGGCCTCCACCGGCGTCAAGGACCCGGCCTACCCCGACACGAAGTACGTCGAGGAGCTCGTGGTCCCCGGCGTCGTCAACACGATGCCCGAGTCCACCCTCCGTGCGGTGGCCGACCACGCCCGGCTGAGCGGGGACACCGTCCACGGGCGCGAGGACGAGGCGCGCGAGGTGCTCGCCTCCCTCGAGCGGTACGGCATCTCCTACCGCGACGTCATGGAGGCCCTCGAGGCCGAGGGGGTGGCCAAGTTCCAGCAGAGCTGGGACGAGCTGGGCGAGCGGGTCCGGACGGGGCTCGAGGCTCCGGGCCGGCAGTGAGCCCCGTCGACGCGGTCGTCACCTGGGCCGGCGACGAGGGCGCCGCCGTCGTCGAGGTGAGCGCCACGGGCGACGCGGCAAAGGCCGTCCACGCCGTCGTGCCCGACCTGCTCGCCGACCGCGTCGCCTCCCGGGTCACCGCCCAGGACACGACCGTGTGGGGCGAGGAGCTCGCCGAGCACGTCGCGGACCGGCTGGGCTGGACCGACCTGCACCAGACCTCCCGGGGACTCGTCGAGCGGCTGGCCACGCTGCGCGCCGAGCTGCGTGCGGAGGGACTGGACCGGGTCGTCCTCGCCGGGATGGGGGGCTCCTCGCTCGCCGCCGAGGTCATCGCCGGCACGCTCGGCGTCCCGCTCACCGTCCTCGACTCGACGGCGCCCGCCGCCGTCGAACGTGCCCTCGGCGGCGACCTGCGCCACACGGTCCTCGTCGTGTCCTCGCGCTCGGGCACGACCGTGGAGACCGACTCGCACCGTCGCGCGTTCGTCGCGGCCCTGCGGGCCGAGGGGCTGGATCCCGGTCCCCACGTCGTCGTCGTCACCAAGCCGGGCTCCCCGCTCGAGGATCTCGCCCGCACCGAGGGCTACCGCGAGGTGTTCGCCGCCGACCCGCGGGTCGGCGGGCGATACTCCGCCCTGTCCGCCTACGGGCTCGTGCCCAGCGCCCTGGCCGGCGTCGACGTCGGCCGGCTGCTCGACGAGGCGGCCGAGGTCGCACCCTTCCTCGCCGAGGACACCGAGGCCAACCCCGCCCTCGTCCTCGCCGCCGCGCTCGTCGGCACCCGCCCGCTGCGCGGGACCGTCGCCCTCGTCGACGCCGGCAGCGGCCTGTACCACTTCGGTGACTGGGCCGAGGAGCTGCTCGCCGAGTCGCTCGGCAAGGACGGCCACGGGCTCGTCCCCGTCGTCGTCGACGCGACGGCGCCCGAGGCCACCGACCACGCCCCCGGCACGCTCCCCGTGCTCCTGAACCCGCTCCTCGACGACCACGACGCCGCGACCGCCGTCGAGGAGGTCGCCGACCCGTCGGTGCCCACCCGGCACGTCGCCGTCAGCGGCGAGTTCGAGACCGGCGCCCCGGTCGCGCCCACCGAGGTCACCGTCGCAGGCTCCCTCGGCGGGATGTTCCTCCTGTGGCAGTACGCCGTGTCGATCGCCGGACGCGTGGTCGGGGTCAACCCCTTCGACCAGCCGGACGTCGAGTCCACCAAGGCGGCCACCCGGGAGTTCCTCGGCGGCATGCCCTCCCTCGAGCCGCCCGCGTTCACCGACTCCGGCGTCGAGGTCCGGGCCACGCGCGCGCTGCTCGACGGCGCCCGGACCGTGCCCGACGCCGTCACCGCCCTGCTCGAGCGGCTCGACCCCGAGCACGGCTACCTCGCCGTCCTCGCCTACCTCGACCGGGAGGGGCGCGCCGCCGAGATGCTGCGCGGCGTGCGCGACCTCCTGGCCCGGCGCACCGGGCGCCCGGTGACCTTCGGCTGGGGCCCGCGTTACCTGCACTCCACGGGCCAGCTGCACAAGGGCGGCCCGCCCCACGGCGTCTTCCTCATGGTCACCGGCGGGCCGGCCTCCCACCTGGCCGTCCCGGGCCGTGACTTCGACTTCGCCGAGCTCGTCACCGCCCAGGCCGACGCCGATGCGCGGGTGCTCACGGGCCTCGGACGGCCGGTCCTGCGCCTGCGCGTGGACACCCCGGACGCTCTCGCCTGGCTCACCGGTAGTGTGTCGCGCCGTACCCCCTGACAGGGCCGTGAGGAGACCATGAGCACCGCACCGACCCCGCCCGGCAACCGCCTGCGCGATCCCCGAGACCGCCGTCTACCGCGCATTGCCGGGCCGGCCGGCCTGGTGATCTTCGGTGTGACCGGGGATCTGGCCAAGCGCAAGCTGCTGCCGGCCATCTACGACCTCGCGAACCGCGGGCTGCTCCCGCCGTCCTTCGCCCTCACCGGGTTCGCCCGGCGCGACTGGTCGACCGAGGACTTCGCCCAGATCGTCCACGACGCCGTGAGCGAGCACGCCCGCACGGAGTTCTCCGAGCGCACGTGGGAGCAGCTCGCCTCGGGCTTCCGCTTCGTCCAGGGCGAGTTCGACGACGACGCCGCCTTCGACGAGCTGGCCCGGACGGTCGCCGCGCTCGACGCAGAGCGGGGCACGGGCGGCAACCACGCCTTCTACCTCTCCGTGCCGCCGCGGTCCTTCCCGCTCGTGCTCAACCAGCTCAAGCGCTCCGGGCTGTCCCAGCCGAGCGCCGACACCTGGCGCCGCGTGGTCATCGAGAAGCCCTTCGGCCACAACCTCGAGTCCGCCCGCGAGCTCGACGCCGTCGTCTCCGAGGTCTTCCCGGAGGACTCCGTCTTCCGCATCGACCACTACCTGGGCAAGGAGACGGTCCAGAACATCCTCGCGATGCGGTTCGCCAACCAGCTCTTCGAGCCGGTGTGGAACAACCACTACGTCGACCACGTGCAGATCACGATGGCCGAGGACATCGGCATCGGCAGCCGCGCCGGCTACTACGACGGCATCGGCGCCGCCCGCGACGTCATCCAGAACCACCTCCTGCAGCTCCTCGCGCTCACCGCGATGGAGGAGCCCTTCTCCTTCGACGCCAACTCCCTGCGCCGCGAGAAGGAGAAGGTGCTCTCCGCCGTCCGGCTCGGGGACGACCTCGCGACCTCCACCGCCCGCGGGCAGTACGCCGCGGGGTGGCAGGGCGGGGAGCACGTGCGCGGCTACCTGGAGGAGAACGGCATCGGGTCGGACTCCATCACCGAGACCTACGCGGCCATGCGCCTGGAGGTCGACTCCCGACGCTGGGCGGGCGTCCCGTTCTACCTCCGCGCCGGCAAGCGGCTCGGACGACGCGTCACCGAGATCGCCGTCGTCTTCAAGCGGGCCCCGCACCTGCCCTTCGACCTCGGCGACTCCGGGGCGCTGGGCCAGAACGCGATCGTCTTCCGCGTCCAGCCGGACGAGGGCGTGACCATCCGGTTCGGGGCCAAGGTGCCGGGCACGGCGATGGAGGTGCGCGACGTGTCGATGGACTTCGGCTACGGCAACGCCTTCACCGAGAACTCCCCCGAGGCCTACGAGCGCCTCATCCTCGACGTCCTCCTCGGCGACCCGCCGCTCTTCCCCCACCAGCGCGAGGTCGAGCTCTCCTGGCAGATCCTCGACCCGATCACCGAGTACTGGGAGTCCGCCGGGCAGCCGGAGGCGTACGCGCCCGGCTCATGGGGCCCCGCCGGTTCCGACGAGATGCTGGCCCGCGACGGTCGTCGCTGGCGGATGCCGTAGGGAGACGACGACATGATCACCACGATGCGCGCCACCACCGCCGCGGCCGTGAGCGCCCGGCTGTCCGCGATGCGCCGCTCCAGCGGAGCCCACACCTTCACCCGGGTGCTCACCCTCATCATCGTCGCCGACGACCTCGACGGCGCCGAGCGCGGGATCAAGGCAGCCAACGGCGCCTCCCGTGAGCACCCGTGCCGGATCATCGCCGTCGTCGCCGGCTCCGGGGACCGCCCGGCGACCATCGACGCGCAGATCCGGGTCGGCGGGGACGCCGGCCTCAGCGAGGTCGTCATCCTCCAGCCGAGCGGCGAGCCGGCCGGCGCGATCGACACGCTCGTCATGCCGCTGCTCCTGCCCGACGCCCCGATCGTCGTGTGGTGGACCGGCCAGCCGCCCGCCGAGCCGAGCAAGGACCCGCTCGGGGCGATGGCCCAGCGGCGGATCACCGACGTCACCGCCTGCACCGACCCGCTCGCCACGCTGCGCTCCCTCGCCCCCGGCTACGCGCCGGGCGACACGGACCTCGCCTGGGCACGCGTCACGCTGTGGCGCGGCCTGCTCGCCGCGACCCTCGACGAGCCGCCGCACGAGCCGATCACCGGGGTGCGCGTCGTCGGGGCCCACCGCCGCCCCTCGGTGTACATCCTCGCCGCGTGGCTCGCCGAGTCGCTCGGCGTGCCGGTGGAGATCGGCATCGAGGAGTCCAGTGCCGTCACCCGCGTCGAGCTCGACCGCGACCGCGGGCCGATCACACTGAGCCGTCGTCCCGGCGGCAACGTCGCCGTCCTCACCCGTCCCGGGCGCATCGACCAGCGCATCAACCTGCCCGAGCGCACGCTGGCCGACTGCCTCACCGAGGAGCTGCGCCGGCTCGACGCCGACGAGACCTACGGCCGTGTCCTCACCCAGGGCCTGGCCCTCGTCCAGGAGGCGGAGCAGCAGTGACGGCCACCGACCACACGCACGTCGTCGTCCACCCGGACGCCGACCTCCTCGCCCGTGCGACCGCGTCACGGTTCCTCCTCGCGCTGATCGACGCGCAGTCGGTGACGAGCCCGGTGCACGTCGCCCTCACGGGCGGCAGCATCCTCGTCGACACGCTGCGTGCGGTCGCCGCCGACCCGCTGCGCGACGCGGTGGACTGGACCTCGGTGCACGTGTGGTGGGGCGACGAACGGTTCGCGCCGCAGGGCCACCCCGACCGCAACGACGGCGACGCCCATGCCGCCCTGTTCTCCGCGGTCCCGCTGCCGCCCGAGAACATCCACGCCGTCCCCGGTCCCGACCGGGTGGCCGACGTCGCCGCGGCCGCACGGGCCTACAGCGAGGAGCTGGAGCGCTACGCCCCGGAGGGGGCGCGCGTGCCCGAGCTCGCCGTCGTCCTCCTCGGGATGGGGCCGGACGGCCACGTCGCCTCCCTGTTCCCGGGCCGCCCGAGCCTCGACGTCGACGCGCTGGGCGCGCTGGCGGAGACGGACTCCCCCAAGCCGCCGCCGGAGCGCGTGAGCCTCACCCTGCCGACCCTGTGCTCGGCCCACCAGGTGTGGCTCGTCGTGTCCGGCGAGGGCAAGGCGCCCGCCGTGGCCGCCGCGCTGGCCGGCACGTCGCTCCCGGAGTCCCAGGGAGGCACTGACGGCGGCTCGAGCGTCCCCGCCGGTCGTGTCCGCGCCCGCGGCCGCACCCTCTGGCTCCTCGACCTCCCGGCGACCACAGCCCTCCCCACCGCCTGACTCTCCCTCCCCGCCGACAGCCGACTTCCGCCCGACAGCCGACTTCCGCCCGACAGCGGGATTGCGCGCGACAGCCGACTTCCGCCCGACAGCGGGATTCCGCGTGACAGCGGACTTCCGCACAGACTCCGACGTCTGCAGTGTCCGCTGCTAGGACTGAACGAGACGTCGCCGCCACTATCTGCGAGACCAATGCAGATCCTGGGCATCAAGCGGCACAAGCGGCATCACCAGCCGGCAACTCCGCGTTCGCGAGAAACTCGGCTGTCGCGAGGAAGTCGGCTCTCGCGCACAAGTCGACTGTCGGGAGAAACTCGGCTGTCGCGAGGAAGTCGGCTCTCGCGCACAAGTCGACTGTCGGGAGAAACTCGGCTGTCGCGCGCAACCCGGCTCTCGCGCACAAGTCGGCTGTCGGCGGAGCTGGGGCGCATGCGGGGTGGGCACCGGCCGGCAGCGGCGTTGCTGGCCGGGCAGGTGCTGCTGCGGGCGCGGGGTGGTTCCGCGCCCGCGGGCGTCGTGCTCTAGCGGTCGCGGGTGGAGACGCCGCTGCGGCGGGCGCGGAGGGCGGTGAGCGCCTCCTCCAGCAGGGCCTCGCCGTCGGCGTCGGTGCGCCGCTCCTTCACGTAGGCCAGGTGGGTCTTGTAGGGCTCGTTCTTCGGCGCCTCGGGCGGCGCCTCACGGTCCTGCCCGGCGGGCAGCCCGCAGCGCGGGCAGTCCCAGGTCTCCGGGATGACGATCTCCGGCTCCTTGGCGAAGCTCGGACGCGTCTCGTGCGCGTTCGCGCACCAGTAGGACACCCGGACCCGCGGCGCCGCCTCACCGCGCTCCGTCTCGCCCATGGGCCCTGCCCCGACCCGCGAGCCGCGGATCGCGCTACCTCCAGCCATGTCCCTCTCCCCCGCTCAGACGAACCGCTGCATCAGGCCGAGCAGCACGATGACCGTGGCCCAGATGACCGAGATGCCGATGGTGATGCGGTTGAGGTTCCGCTCCGCCACACCCGAGGAGCCGATCGAGGAGCTGATGCCACCACCGAACATGTCCGACAGGCCACCGCCCTTCCCCTTGTGCATGAGAATGGACAGGATGAGGAAGATGCTGGTGAGAACCAGCACCACCTGCAGGGCGATCCGGAGTGCATCCACGAGCCTGCGGCTCCTTTCGAAGGTCGGGCGGGCGCGGCTCAGCCGCAACCCGTCAAGGATAGGTGATCCGGGCGACGTCCGGGACCACCTTCCGCCCGGGACACGCCAGGTCCCCGGCCGGTGACCCGGCCGGGGACCATGTCGGTGTCTCGTCAGGCGTGCTGCTGGTAGCGCGCGATCGCCGCGAACTCCTCGGCCTGGAGGCTCGCGCCGCCCACGAGGGCGCCGTCGACGTCCTCCTTGGCCATGATCGAGGCGACGTTCCCGGACTTCACAGAGCCGCCGTACAGGACGCGCACGGTGTCGGCGACGTCCTGGTCGTACAGCTCCGCGAGACGGGTGCGGATCGCGCCGCAGACCTCCTGCGCGTCCTCCGGGGTCGCGACCTCACCGGTCCCGATCGCCCAGACGGGCTCGTAGGCGATGACGGTCTTCTTCGCGGCGTCGGCGTCGAGGCCGGCGTACGCGCCGTCGACCTGCGCCAGGGTGTAGGAGACCTGGTCGCCCGCCTTGCGGACGTCCAGCCCCTCCCCGACGCAGATGATCGGGGTGATGCCGTGGCCGAGTGCCGCCTTCGCCTTGGCGCCGACGAGGGCGTCGTCCTCGGCGTGGTACTGCCGGCGCTCGGAGTGCCCGACGACGACGTAGCTCGCGCCCAGCTTGGCGAGCATCGTGCCGGAGATCTCACCGGTGTAGGCACCCTTCTCCTGGGCGGAGACGTCCTGGGCGCCGTAGCGGATCTGCAGCTTGTCGCCGTCCACGAGGGTCTGCACGGAGCGCAGGTCGGTGAACGGGGGCAGGACGACGACCTCGACGGCGTCGTAGTCGTGGCCCTTGTCCTTGAGCTCCCACGCGAGCTTCTGCACCAGGTGCGTGGCCTCGTGGTGGTCGAGGTTCATCTTCCAGTTGCCCGCCATGAGCGGGGTGCGGTTCGCCATGAGGTCAGTCTCCCAGAACCGCGACGCCCGGGAGCTCCTTGCCCTCGAGGAACTCGAGGCTGGCGCCGCCACCCGTGGAGATGTGGTCGAACTTCGACTCGTCGAAGCCGAGGATGCGCACGGCAGCGGCGGAGTCGCCACCGCCGACGATCGTGAAGCCGGCCGCGTCCTGCATCGCCTGGGCGACGGCCTTGGTGCCGTTGGCGAAGGCGTCGAACTCGAAGACGCCCATCGGGCCGTTCCAGACGATGGTCCTCGCCTGGGCGATCTTGTCGGCGAACAGCTTGGCGGACTCGGGGCCGATGTCCAGGCCCATCTGGTCGGCCGGGATCGCGTCGGCCGGCACGACGGTCGCGGGGGCGTCGGCCTTGAACTCGGGTGCCACGACGATGTCGACGGGCAGGACGATCTCGACGCCGTTGGCCTCCGCGTCGCGCAGGTAGCCCTTGACGGCCTCGATCTGGTCCTCCTCGAGGAGCGAGGTGCCCACCGAGTAGCCCTTGGCCGCGAGGAAGGTGAAGACCATGCCGCCACCGATGAGGAGCTCGTCGGCCTTGGTGAGCAGGTTGCCGATGACGCCGAGCTTGTCGGACACCTTCGAGCCACCGAGGACGACGGCGTAGGGACGCTCGGGGTTGCCGGTCGCCTTGCTCAGGGAGTCGATCTCCTTGAAGACGAGCTTGCCGGCCGCGTGCGGCAGGCGCTTGGCGACGTCGTAGACGCTGGCCTGCTTGCGGTGCACGACGCCGAAGCCGTCGGAGACGAAGGCGTCGGCGAGGGAGGCGAGCTCGTCGGCCAGGGCGCCGCGCTCGGCGTCGTCCTTGGACGTCTCGCGGGGGTCGAACCGGATGTTCTCCAGGAGCAGCACCTCGCCCTCGCCGAGGGCATCGGCCTTGGCCTTGGCGTCCTCGCCGACGGTGTCGGCGGCCAGGGTCACGGGCTTGCCGAGGAGCTCGCCCAGCCGCTGCGCGACGGGGGCGAGGGAGTACTTCGGGTCAGGGCTGCCCTTGGGGCGGCCGAGGTGAGCGGTGATGATGACCTTCGCGCCGGCGTCGAGCAGCTCGGTCAGCGTCGGCAGCGCGGCGCGGATGCGCCCGTCGTCGGTGATGGTCGTCCCGTCGAGGGGGACGTTGAAGTCGGAGCGGACGAGCACGCGCTTGCCGCGCAGGTCGCCCAAGGTGTCGATGGTCTTCATGGCTCTCCAGGTGCTGGGTGCGGACAGACGAACGTCCGCGTGCGCCGGGCGTTCGGCGGCACGCGGACGTCCGTTCACTGCAGGGTGAGGACGGGGAGCCTCAGAGGCGCTCGCCCACGTAGGTCGCGAGGCCGACGAGCGAGGCGGAGTAGCCGTACTCGTTGTCGTACCAGCTGAGCACCTTGACCTGGTCGCCGATCACCTTGGTGAGGCCGGCGTCGAAGATCGAGGTGTGCGGGTCGCCCACGATGTCGCTGGAGACGATCGGGTCCTCGGTGTACTTGAGGATGCCCTTGAGCTCCGGGGACTCCGCGGCGGCCTTCATCGCGGCGTTGATCTCCTCGACCGTGACCCCCTCCTTCTCCACGGTGAAGGTGAGGTCGGTGGCCGAGCCGGTCGGGGTGGGAACGCGCATGGCGTAGCCGTCCAGCTTGCCCTTGAGCTCGGGCAGCACGAGCGCGACGGCCTTGGCCGCACCGGTGGTGGTCGGGACCATGTTGAGGGCGGCGGCGCGGGCGCGACGCAGGTCGCGGTGCGGGCCGTCCTGGAGGTTCTGGTCGGCCGTGTAGGCGTGGATGGTCGTCATGAGGCCGCGGACGATGCCGAAGTTCTCGTGGAGGACCTTCGCCATCGGCGCGAGGCAGTTGGTGGTGCAGGACGCGTTGGAGAAGATGTTGTGCTTCTCCGGGTCGTAATCGGTGTGGTTGACACCCATGACGAAGGTGGCGTCCACGTCCTTGCCGGGCGCGGAGATGATGACCTTCTTGGCCCCACCCTCGAGGTGCGCCTTGGCGGCCTCGCCGCTCACGAAGCGGCCGGTGGACTCGATGACGATGTCCGCGCCGATCTCACCCCACGGCAGCTTGGCCGGGTCCTTCTCGGCCAGCGCACGGACCTTGCGGCCACCGACGGTGATGCTGTCCTCGTCGTAGGTGACGTCCTCGGCCAGCACGCCCATCACGGAGTCGTACTTGAGGAGGTGAGCGAGGGTCTTGTTGTCGGTGAGGTCGTTGACACCGACGATCTCGATGTCCGCACCCGAGTTGAGCACGGCGCGGAAGAAGCTGCGGCCGATGCGGCCGAAGCCGTTGATACCGACGCGGATGGTCACTATGTCCTCCTCCAGTGCGCCGGTAGGCGCACGCATGTCGTCTGAAGTTGTTGCTGCTGCGCTCGAAGCGCTGCACCGGGTCCGCCAAGAGCGGCGGGCCTTCCGGATGGTTCCCAACCTACACCGGGACAAAAGGGACCGCAGGGACGTAGGTCCGAGCTTTCGCCGTCCGGAATGTCCGCCCCGCGCGAACGGCGCGCGGGGGTGTGAGGCGCTTCACGCGCAGGAGCGGCGTGGCGCCCTGGACGTCTCAGAGGTCGAGCATGTCCGGGGTGAGAACGGCCTCCGTGTCGACGATCCCGAGCTCGTGGGCGCGCTTGTCGGCCATGGCGAGCAGCCGCCGGATGCGCCCGGCGATCGCGTCCTTCGTCAGCGGCGGGTCGGACAGCGCACCGAGCTCCTCGAGGCTGGCCTGCTTGTGCGCCAGGCGCAGCTGCCCGGCCTGGTAGAGGTGGTCGGGGACGCCGTCGCCGAGGATCTCGAACGCGCGCTCGACGCGGGCCCCGGCGGCGACGGCCGCGCGGGCGGAGCGGCGCAGGTTCGCGTCGTCGAAGTTCGCCAGCCGGTTGGCCGTCCCACGGACCTCGCGGCGGGTACGCCGCTCCTCCCAGGTGAGGACGGCGTCGTGGGCGCCCATCCGGGCGAGCATGGCGCTGATGTCGTCGCCGTCGCGGATGACGACGCGATCGACCCCGCGGACCTCGCGGGCCTTGGCGCTGATGCCGAGCCGGCGGGCGGCGCCGACGAGCGCGAGAGCCGCCTCGGGGCCCGGGCAGGTGATCTCCAGGGCGGAGGAGCGTCCGGGCTCGGTGAGCGAGCCGCGGGCGAGGAACGCGCCGCGCCAGGCGGCGACGGACTCCCCCACCCCGGCGGAGACGACGGCGGGCGGCAGGCCGCGCACGGGGCGGCCGCGGCCGTCGAGCAGGCCGGTCTGGCGCGCGAGGGACTCCCCGTCCTTGACGACGCGGACGACGTAGCGGTTGCCGCGCTTGAGGCCACCGCCGGAGACGACGACGACGTCGCTCGTGTGGCCGTACAGCTCGGCCATGGCCTGGCGCAGCCGACGGGCCGCGACGCCGAGGTCGAGCTCGGCCTCGATGACGATCCGGCCCGAGATGATGTGGAGCCCGCCGGCGAAGCGCAGCGTCGCGGCGACCTCGGCCTTGCGTGCCGACACCTTGTCCACCTGCAGCCGGGCAAGCTCGTCCTTGACGGACGCCGTCAGCGACATGGCCGACTTCCTCCCACTCACTGTGCCCCCTGGTTCCTGCGCCGCGGGTCGTGGCGCACCCTGCACGATCTCACGACCCACGGCGTGCTCAGCCCTGCTCGGCGGTGGTCTCCCCCACATCACCGAGTACGTCGTCGAAGGCATCACGGTACGCCGCGGCGAGCCGCAGCGGGTCGTGTCGCGGGGTCCCGTCCCCGGCTGCCACCTGGCGTAGCAGCACCTGCGCGCCGAGGGTGCGGGCGGCTTCCAGCAGCTCGTCGAGGTCGTCCCCGACGGCGGCCGGGTCGGCGATGACGACGTCGAGCCGCATGTCGGGCGCGTGCTCGAGGAACGTGCGCAGGTGGTCGGCCGCGGACATGCCCTCGGTCTCCCCCGGCTGGGCGGAGAGGTTGAGGGTGAGCGCCCGGCGCGCGTCCGTCTCCTCCAGGGCGCGGGCGAGCTCGGGCACGAGGAGGTGCGGGATGACCGAGGTGTACCAGGAGCCCGGCCCGAGGACGACCCACTCGGCGTCGCGCACGGCGCGCACCGCCTCGGGGTGCGCCGGCGGGTCGTCGGGGATGAGGCGGACGGACTCGATGCCCCCGCTCGTCACCGCCACACGGGACTGGCCGCGCACGGTGTGCAGGTGGTCCGAGCCGGCGAGGTGCACCTGCGCCTCGATGTCCAGCGGCACGGAGGCCATCGGCAGGACACGCCCGCGCACGCCGAGCAGCCGTCCGACCCAGGCGAGGCCGTCGGCCTCGTCACCGAGCAGCTCCCACAGGGCGATGATGAGCAGGTTGCCCACCGCGTGGCCGTCGAGCGGGCCACCGGAACGGAAGCGGTGCTGCAGGACGTCGCGCCAGGTGAGACCCCACTCCGACTCGTCGCACAGGGCGGCCAGAGCCATGCGCAGGTCACCCGGCGGCAGCTTGCCGAGCTCGACCCGCAGCCGCCCGGAGGAGCCCCCGTCGTCGGCGACCGTGACGACGGCGGTGATGTCGCTCGACACGTGCCGCAGGGCGCCGAGCGTCGCCGCCAGGCCGTGGCCGCCACCCAGCGCCACGACACGTGGCCCCCGGCCGGCCCCCCCGAGGGCGGGCCACGGATCGGTCGTCACTCGCGCCCCACGTCGCGGTGCAGCGTGCGGACCCGCAGCCCGTTGGAGCGCAGCCCCTCGGCGATCGCCTCGGAGATGGCGACCGACCGGTGGCGTCCGCCGGTGCAGCCGACCGCGATCGTCACGTAGTGCTTGAGCTCGCGCTCGTACCCGGCGATCGCCGGCAGGAGCGTCTTCACGTAGTTGTCGACGAACTCCTCCGCGCCCGGCTGGTCGAGGACGTAGCGGTTGACCGCCTCGTCCTTGCCGGACAGGTGGCGCAGCTCGGTGACCCAGTACGGGTTGGACAGGAAGCGCACGTCGACGACGTGGTCGGCGTCCAGCGGCAGCCCGTGCTTGAAGCCGAAGGACACGAGGGTGATCTGGACGGGCTGGGCGGCGTCCTCACCGAGCCGCTGGCGGATGTGGCGCGCGAGGTCGTACGGGCTGAAACTCGTCGTGTCGATGATCGTGTCGGCGCGGCGCCGCAGCTCGGCGAGCAGCTCGCGCTCCCGGGCGATCCCGTCGAGGATGCGCCCGTCGCCCTGGAGCGGGTGGGCGCGGCGGACCTGCTCGTAGCGCCGGACGAGCTCGGCGTCGTCGGCCTCGAGGAAGAGGATCCGGTAGTCCGTGCCGTGCCGGCGCAGCTCGTCGAGGATGTTGACGAGCTCGGCGAAGAACTCCCCGCTGCGGACGTCGACGACGGCGGCCAGGCGCTTCACGCCGCTGTCGGAGGCCGACATCATGCGGGCGAGCGGCTCGAGCATCCGCGGGGGCAGGTTGTCGACGACGAACCAGTCCATGTCCTCGAGCGTGTTCGCCACCCGGGTGCGGCCCGCACCGGACATGCCGGTGATGATGAGCAGCTCGCGGCGGTCCACCTCGGGGGGCGGTGTGCTCTCGTCGAGGGCCGGGATGCCCTCCGGCACGGTGGGCGGTCCTTGGTCCTCGGGCAGCCCACGGGCCACCGCGTCTGCTCCTGCGCTCGTCATGTTCCTAGGATGCCAGGCCGGGCCCGGGGCCGTCGGCGGAGCCGGACGCGGCCCCGGCCGGCTCGGGCGTGGGCGCGGAGCCGGCGGCGTCCGGGGAGGCGCCGTCGGCCGGACTGGCGGCGGTCGGGGCGGTGGGGGTCGTGCGCAGCGCGTCGACGACGGCCTGCGCGGTCCGCAGCCCGACGCCCTTGACCGCGGCGATCTCCTCCGGCGTCGCCCGGCGCAGGTTGGCCACCGAGCCGAAGTGCGCGAGCAGCGCCTTCTGCCGCGTGGGGCCCAGGCCGGGGACGTCGTCGAGCACAGAACGGGTCATCGCCTTGCTGCGCCGACCACGGTGCGCGGTGATCGCGAAGCGGTGGGCCTCGTCGCGCAGCCGCTGGAGCAGGTAGAGGCCGGCGCTCGTCCGTGGCAGGACGATGGGGAAGTCCTCCCCGGGCAGCCACACCTCCTCCAGCCGCTTGGCGAGGCCGACGAGTGCGACGTCCTCGACGCCGAGCTCGTCGAACACCCGCTGGGCCGCGTTCACCTGGGGCTGGCCGCCGTCGACGACGACGAGGTTGGGCGGGTAGGCGAAGCGCGACGGGCGACCGGTCTCGGGGTCGACGGGGCCCGAGACGAGGGGCTTGCCGTCGTCGTCGGTGGCTTCCTCGCGCGCGGTGCGGTAGTTGCGGAAGCGGCGCGAGAGGACCTCGGCGATGGCCTCGGTGTCGTCCCGGGCGCCGCTGCCGTCGGCACCGCGCACGATGAACCGGCGGTAGGCGCTCTTGCGGGGCAGGCCGTCCTCGAAGACGACCATCGAGCCCACCTGGTGGGTGCCCTGGGTGTGGGAGATGTCGTAGCACTCGATGCGCAGCGGCGCCTCCGGCAGGTCGAGCGCCTCGGTGAGGTCCGACAGCGCCTGGGACCGGCTGGTGAGGTCCCCCGCACGCCGGGTCTTGTGGAGGACGAGGGCGTGCTCGGCGTTGCGCCGGACGGTCTGCGCGAGCGCGCGCTTGTCGCCGCGTCGCGGGACGCGGACGTCGACGTTCGCGCCCCGCAGGCCGCGCAGCCAGGTCGTCACCTGGTCGACGTCCGGCGGGAGGACGGGGACGAGGACCTCGCGCGGGACGGCGGTGCTGCGGGTCGCGGTCCGTTCCTCGGCGTCGGGGTCGATGTCGCCGTAGACCTGCTGGAGCAGGCGCTCGACGAGCTCGCCGTCGTCGAGCTCCTCGACCTTCTCCACCACCCAGCCCCGCTGGCCGCGCACCCGTCCGTCGCGCACGTGGAAGACCTGGACGGAGGCCTCGAGCTCGTCGGAGGCCATGGCGAAGACGTCGGCGTCCGTGCCGTCGGGCAGGACGACCTCGTTCTTCTCCACCACCCGCTGCATCGCGCCGAGGTCGTCGCGCAGCCGTGCGGCGCGCTCGAAGTCGAGGGCGGCGGCGGCGGAGCGCATCTCCTGCTCGAGACGACGGACGAACGGCCGCGTCTGGCCGCCCATGAACGTGCAGAAGTCCTGGGCGAGGGCGCGGTGGTCCTCCGGGGAGATGCGCCCGACGCACGGCGCGGAGCACTTGTCGATGTAGCCGAGGAGGCACGGGCGCCCGGCCCGCTCGGCGCGCCGGTAGACCCCGGCGGAGCACGTGCGGATGGGGAAGACACGGAGCATGAGGTCGACGGTCTCCCGGATCGCCCAGGCGTGGCCGTAGGGGCCGAAGTACCGGTTGCCCTTGCGCTTGGCGCCGCGCATGACCATGGCGCGCGGGATCTCCTCCGACATCGTCACCGCGAGGTACGGGTAGGACTTGTCGTCGCGGTACTTGACGTTGAACCGAGGGTCGTACTCCTTGATCCAGGAGTACTCGAGTGCGAGGGAGGCCACCTCGGTCTCGACGACGGTCCACTCCACCGACGCCGCCGTCGTCACCATCTGGCGGGTGCGCGGGTGCAGGCCGGCGACGTCCTGGAAGTAGCTGTTCAGCCGGTTGCGGAGGTTCTTCGCCTTGCCGACGTAGATGACCCGGCCGTGCGCGTCGCGGAAGCGGTAGACCCCCGGTGAGGTGGGGATCTCCGACGGACGCGGGCGGTAGGTGGAAGGGTCGGCCATGCCCCTCAGCCTACGTTCGGCTCCACCGCGGGAGGTGCGGGCTGCACCCGGACGGGGCAGGCGAGAGAGCGGACGATGTGGTTCTGCGCCCGGGCGTCCTCGTGCAGCCGCGCCGCGGCCTCGTCGCTGATCGGCTGGGCGTAGGTCACCCGCGGACGCAGCACGATGTCGGAGAACGGGCCGGAGTTCGAGCCCTCGACCCGCTCGGTCGCCGTCGCGACGTCCGTGTAGCCGACGACGACGACACCGTGCGCCGCCGCCGTGCGCAGGAACCAGAGCATCTGTGCCTGGGAGACGGCGCCGACGAAGAGCTCCTCGGCCTTGTACCGGGCGACGTCGGAGGCGACCTTGCGGTCGGACGTCGCGAGGAGGGTCGGCTTGCCCTCGACACGGACCTCGTGGTCCCGCGAGTAGGACGTGTAGCTCCTGGTGCCGACCTCGTCCGCGCCGGTCCAGTCGACGGTCACCGTGTAGGTGTGCAGTGCTCCCATGACCTCACCCTAGCCGGGCGTGGCGCACGTCACGCCGCGATACGCCGGGGTCAGACCCCGAGCTCCAGCGGCTGGTGGGACGGGGACTCGGCGAGCACGTCCGCGAGGAACCGGCCGGTGTGCGAGCCCTCGACGCCGGCGACGTGCTCGGGTGTGCCCTCGGCGATGACCGTGCCACCGCCGGACCCGCCCTCAGGGCCCATGTCGATGACCCAGTCGGCGTTCTTGATGACGTCGAGGTTGTGCTCGATGACGATGACCGTGTTGCCCTTGTCGACGAGGTTCTGCAGCACCTCGAGCAGCTTGCGGATGTCCTCGAAGTGGAGCCCGGTGGTCGGCTCGTCGAGCACGTAGGCGGTCCGGCCCGTCGTGCGGCGCTGGAGCTCGGAGGCGAGCTTGACGCGCTGCGCCTCGCCACCGGAGAGGGTCGTGCCGCTCTGCCCGAGGCGGACGTAGCCGAGCCCGACGTCCACGAGCGTGCGCAGGTAGCGCGAGATCTTCTGCGAGGCGCCGAAGAACTCCGCGGCCTCGGCGATCGGCATGTCGAGGACCTCGGCGACGGTCTTGCCCTTGTAGCGGACCTCGAGGGTCTCGCGGTTGTACCGCGCGCCGTGGCAGACCTCGCACGGGACGTAGACGTCCGGGAGGAAGTTCATCTCGATCTTCAGCGTGCCGTCACCCTTGCACGCCTCGCAGCGCCCGCCCTTGACGTTGAAGGAGAAGCGCCCGGGGGCGTAGCCGCGGACCTTCGCCTCGGGCGTCTCGGCGAAGAGCTTGCGCACGTGGTCCCACACGCCGGTGTACGTCGCCGGGTTGGAGCGCGGCGTGCGGCCGATCGGGCTCTGGTCGACGTGGACCACCTTGTCGAGGTGCTCCAGGCCGGTGACCCGCTTGTGCCGGCCGGGCACCCGGCGGGCGTTGTTCAGCTCGTTGGCCATGACGGTGTAGAGGATGCCGTTGACCAGGCTGGACTTGCCCGAGCCGGACACCCCGGTGACCGCGATGAAGCAGCCGACCGGGAAGTCGACGGTGACGTTGCGCAGGTTGTTCTCCCGCGCGCCGACGACGCGGACCATGCGGCCCTTGTCGACGGGTCGGCGCACCGGGGGCATGGGGATGGAGCGTCGTCCGGAGAGGTAGGCGCCGGTGACGGAGCGCTCGTTCTCGAGCAGGCCCGAGTAGTGCCCGGAGTGGACGATGTGGCCGCCCGCCTCGCCGGCGCCCGGACCGATGTCCACGACCCAGTCGGCCACGCGGATGGTGTCCTCGTCGTGCTCGACGACGATGAGCGTGTTGCCGAGGTCGCGCAGGCGCACGAGCGTGTCGATGAGCCGGCGGTTGTCGCGCTGGTGCAGACCGATGCTCGGCTCGTCGAGGACGTACAGGACGCCGACGAGGCCCGAGCCGATCTGGGTGGCGAGCCGGATGCGCTGCGCCTCTCCGCCGGACAGCGTGCCCGCGGGGCGCGACAGCGAGAGGTAGGTGAGCCCGACGTCGACGAGGAAGCCGAGGCGCGCGTGGATCTCCTTGAGCACCTGCCCGGCGATGGCCTGCTCCCGGTCCCCCAGCTCGAGGGCGTAGAGGAAGGGGCTGATCTGGTCGATCGGCGTGTCGCACAGCTCGGCGATCGACAGGCCGCCGACCTTGACGGCGAGCACCTCGGGCTTGAGCCTGGCGCCCTTGCAGGTGGGGCAGGCGACCTCGCGCATGTAGCCCTCGTACCGCTCGCGCGAGGACTCGGACTCCGTCTCGGCGTGCTTGCGCTCGACGAACGCGACGGCGCCCTCGAAGCCGGTCGTGTAGGCGCGGTCGCGGCCCCACCGGTTCCGGTACTTCACGTGGACCTTGTAGTCCTTGCCGTACAGGACGGCCTCCTTGGCCCGCGCCGGCAGCGCGCGCCACGGCACGTCCACGGAGAACCCGAGGTCCTCCCCCAGCGCCGTGAGCAGGCGCAGAAAGTACTCCGAGGAGGCGCGCGCCCACGGCTGGATCGCGCCCTCGGCGAGGGAGAGCTCCTCGTCCGGGACGACGAGCTCGGGGTCGACCTCGAGCCGGGACCCGATGCCGGAGCACTCGGGGCAGGCGCCGTAGGGCGCGTTGAAGGAGAAGGTGCGCGGCTCGATCTCGTCGAGCTGCAGCGGGTGGTCGTTGGGGCAGGCGCGCTTCTCGGAGAAGCGGCGCTCACGCTCTGGGTCGTCGTCCGGGAGGTCGACGAGCTCGGCGATGAGCAGCCCGTCCGCCAGCCGCAGGGCGGTCTCGACGGAGTCCGCGAGCCGCTGGCGCATGCTCTCGCGGACGACGAGACGGTCGACGACGACGTCGATGTCGTGCTTGACCTTCTTCTCCAGCGTCGGCGGCTCGGCGAGCGAGACGACGGTCCCGTCGACGCGGGCGCGCGAGAAGCCGGTGGACTGCAGCTCACGGAAGAGCTCGCTGTACTCGCCCTTGCGGCCGCGGACCACGGGGGCGAGGACCTGGAACCGGGTGCCCTCGGGCATCTCACGGAGCCGGTCGACGATCTGCTGCGCGGTCTGGGCGGTCACCCGCTCGCCGCAGACCGGGCAGTACTGCGTGCCGGCCCGCGCGTAGAGGAGGCGGAGGTAGTCGTAGATCTCGGTGATCGTGCCGACCGTCGAGCGCGGGTTGCGGCTGGTGGACTTCTGGTCGATCGCGACCGCCGGGCTCAGGCCCTCGATGAAGTCGACGTCCGGCTTGTCCATCTGGCCGAGGAACTGGCGTGCGTAGGACGACAGCGACTCGACGTAGCGCCGCTGGCCCTCGGCGAAGATCGTGTCGAACGCAAGGGACGACTTTCCGGAGCCGGACAGGCCCGTGAACACGATCAGGCTGTCGCGAGGAAGCTCGAGATCGACGCCACGGAGGTTGTGCTCGCGCGCGCCGCGGACGACCAGCTTTTCACTCACCCGGAGATGATACGAGGCACACCTGGACCTGTACATGTGTTCGACGTCACCGGCGCGGCGCACCTGGGAGGATCGGGCCATGGACCTGGGAACCGCACGCCTCGACCACATCGCCGTCTCGGCGATGGACAACGACGTCTACCTGCTCACCGCCCCGTCGGGCGAGCAGCTCCTCATCGACGCCGCCGACGACGCCGACGCGATCCTCGCCCTCCTCGCCGGCGGCGGGCCGCTGCGCACCGTCGTCACGACGCACGGCCACTGGGACCACCACCGGGCCCTGCCCGCCGTCGTCGCCGCGACCGGTGCACGCACGGCGGCCGGTGCCGCGGACGCGGCCGACCTCCCGGTGCCGGTCGACGTCCCGCTGGAGCACGGGGACAGCCTGGCGGTGGACGCCGCCGGGGAGGTCGTCCTCGACGTCATCGCCCTGCACGGGCACACGCCCGGGTCGGTCGCCCTCGCCCTCACCGAGGGCGAGGGCGGGGAGAGCCCCGGGCGTGTGCACCTGTTCACCGGCGACAGCCTGTTCCCCGGCGGCGTCGGCCGGACGACCAGCCCCGAGGCCTTCACCAGCCTCCTCGACGACGTCGAGGAGCGGCTGTTCGCCGTGTACCCGGACGACACGGTCGTCTGGCCGGGCCACGGCGAACCGACCACCCTCGGGGCCGAGCGTCCCCAGCTCGCGCAGTGGCGTGCCCGCGGCTGGTGAGCACCCCGGGGCGAGCCGTCAGCGGTCGGCGTTGCCCTCCGCCGCGCGGACGTCCTTCTTGTTCTTGGCGATGCTCGCGAGGACGGTGACGGTGAGGACGCCGACGATCCACAGCAGGGACACCACGATGCCCGGCTCGGGCAGCGCGTGCCACTCCTCGCCGCCGTTGATGAACGGGAGCTCGTTGGTGTGCAGCGCGTGGATGACGAGCTTGATGCCGATGAAGCCGAGGATCGCCGCCAGGCCGTAGTGGAGGTAGACGAGCTTCTCGAGCAGCCCGTCGATGAGGAAGTAGAGCTGGCGCAGGCCGAGGAGCGAGAACGCGTTCGCCGCGAAGACGAGGTAGGGCTCCTGGGTGAGACCGAAGATCGCCGGGATGGAGTCGACCGCGAAGAGGATGTCGGCGCTGCCGATGGCGACGATGGCGAGCAGCATCGGCGTGATCATCCGCTTGCCGTTCTGCTTCGTCACGAGCTTGCCGCCGACGTAGTCGTCGGTCACCGGGAAGAAGCGCCGGACCAGACGGACGAAGGCGGTCTCCTGGTACTCGTCGTCGTGGTCACCGGTCTCCACGCCCTGCCGCGCCTGGGAGATGGCCGTCCACACGAGGAACGCCCCGAAGAGGTAGAAGACCCAGGAGAAGTTGTCGATCGCCGCGGAGCCGGCCGCGATGAACGCACCGCGCAGCACGATGGCGATGACGATGCCCGCCAGCAGGACCTCCTGCTGGTAGTTCCGGGGCACCCGGAACGCGGCGATGATGATGACGAAGACGAAGAGGTTGTCGACCGACAGGCTCTTCTCCGTCACGTAACCGGAGAAGTACTCCAGTCCGTACGTGGGGCCCCACACGAGGAGCACGATGACGCCGAAGACGAGTGCCATCGCCACGTAGGCGACCGACCACCACGCCGCTTCCTTGAGGGTGGGCGCGTGCGGTGTGCGCACGTGACCGACGATGTCGACGGTGATCATCGTGATGATGACTGCGAAGAGGATGATCCACGCGAGGGCATGTACTTCCACGGTGCCTCCGGTACGTAGGGCCAGGTACCGGAGGTCTCTTCCGCGTCCGCCGCGGTCGAACCCTCCCGCACCTCGTACGCCGATGGCACCGAGCGGGCACTGACCCGCCGTACTGACGACACCACCGTTGGGGAATACTCCCCTCCGGCGCAGAACGTTACGGCAATTCCCGCGAGCGGGCACGCACCGTCCCGGTGAGCGACATCACCGGGCCCCGGGACACTGCCTCAGTTCGCGGCCTGCATCTGCCGCAGCTCCTTCTTGAGGTCGTGGATCTCGTCGCGCAGGCGGGCAGCGAGCTCGAACTGCAGCTCCTCGGCGGCGGCGAGCATCTGACCGTTGAGCTGGTGGATGAGGTCGGCGAGATCGCTGGCGGCGGCGGTGCCCAGCCGCTCCCGGACGGCCGACCCGGCGACCTTGCGCTCCTTGCCACCCGGCCCCATGTTGGCGCGGCGGTAACCCCCCTCGAGGAGCTCGGCGGTGTCGACGGCCTCCCGGGCGAGCATGTCGGTGACGTCGGCGATCCGCTTGCGCAGCGGCGTCGGGTCGATCCCGTGCTCCTCGTTGTACGCGATCTGCTTCGCGCGCCGCCGGCTGGTCTCCTCGATCGCCTCGGCCATCGCGGGGGTGACGTGGTCGGCGTACATGTGGACCTCGCCGGACACGTTGCGGGCGGCGCGTCCGATGGTCTGGATGAGCGAGGTCGCCGAGCGCAGGAAGCCCTGCTTGTCGGCGTCGAGGATCGCGACGAGGGACACCTCGGGCAGGTCGAGGCCCTCACGGAGCAGGTTGATGCCGACGAGGACGTCGACGGTGCCGAGCCGCAGCTCGCGGAGCAGCTCGACCCGGCGAAGTGTGTCGACCTCGGAGTGGAGGTACTGGACCTTGACCCCCCGCTCGAGGAGGTAGTCGGTGAGGTCCTCGGACATCTTCTTCGTCAGCGTGGTGACGAGCACGCGCTCGTCACGCTCGGTCCGCTCGCGGATCTCCCCGAGGAGGTCGTCGATCTGCCCCTCGGTCGGCTTGACGACGACCTTGGGGTCGACGAGGCCGGTCGGCCGGATGATCTGCTCGACGACGCCGTCGGACTGGGACAGCTCGTAGGCGCCCGGGGTGGCCGAGAGGTAGACGGTCTGCCCGATCCGCTCGAGGAACTCCTCCCAGCGCAGCGGCCGGTTGTCCATCGCGCTGGGCAGCCGGAAGCCGTGCTCGACGAGGGTGCGCTTGCGGGACATGTCGCCCTCGTACATCGCCCCGATCTGGGGCACGGTGACGTGCGACTCGTCGATGACGAGGAGGAAGTCCTCGGGGAAGTAGTCGAGCAGCGTGTGGGGCGGGGTGCCCGGCCCACGGCCGTCGATGTGCCGCGAGTAGTTCTCGATGCCCGAGCAGGTGCCGATCTGCCGCATCATCTCGATGTCGTAGGTCGTGCGCATCCGTAGCCGCTGCGCCTCGAGCAGCTTGTTCTGCGACTCGAGCTCCTCGAGCCGCTCGGCGAGCTCGGTCTCGATCGTGCCGATCGCGCGCTCCATCCGCTCCGGGCCGGCGACGTAGTGGCTCGCGGGGAACAGGTGGACGGCCTGCTCCTGGCGCACGACCTCACCGGTGAGCGGGTGCAGGGTGTACAGCGCCTCGATCTCGTCACCGAACATCTCGATGCGGATCGCCAGCTCCTCGTACACCGGGATGATCTCGACGGTGTCGCCCCGGACACGGAACGTCCCGCGGGTGAAGGCGAGGTCGTTGCGGGTGTACTGCATCTGGACGAACCGGCGCAGGAGGTCGTCGCGGTCGAGGACGTCGCCCACCTGGAGCTGCACCATCCGGTCGACGTACTCCTGGGGCGTGCCCAGGCCGTAGATGCACGAGACGGAGGCGACGACGACGGTGTCACGCCGGGTGAGCAGGCTGTTCGTCGCCGAGTGGCGCAGCCGCTCGACCTCGTCGTTGATCGAGGAGTCCTTCTCGATGAAGGTGTCGGTGCTCGGGACGTACGCCTCGGGCTGGTAGTAGTCGTAGTAGGAGACGAAGTACTCGACGGCGTTGTTCGGCAGGAGCTCGCGGAACTCGGTGGCGAGCTGCGCGGCGAGCGTCTTGTTCGGCGCCATGACGAGGGTGGGGCGCTGGACCTGCTCGATGAGCCAGGCGGTCGTCGCGGACTTGCCGGTACCCGTGGCACCGAGGAGGACGATGTCCTTCTCCCCCGCCTTGAGGCGCTCGGTGAGCTCGGCGATCGCCGTCGGCTGGTCGCCCGACGGGGTGTACTCGGAGATCACCTCGATCGGCGCGACGGACCGCTTGAGGTCGGTGACAGGGCGCATGCGTCCACGGTACGTCGGGCCCCCGACATCGGTGGTGCCACTTCGCGAGGAGCGGACGGTGCCGGGTCGATGTCCGCGCCCCGCCGCCTGTTCAGCGCGCGAGCCGCTCCCGCCACAGCTCGCGGACCCTCTCGAGGAGCTCCTCCCGGGTGCCGGAGTTGTCGAGCCAGACGTCGGCGACCGCCCGCCGCTGGGCGTCGGTGGCCTGGGCCCGGACCCTCGCCAGCGCCTCCTCGCGGGTCATGCCACGGTCCCTGACGAGGCGGTCGATCCGGACCTCCTCGTCCGCCCCGACGACGACGACGAGGTCGTACTGCGCCGCGAGGCCGCGTTCGACGATGAGCGGGACGTCGTGGACGACGACGGTTCCCGGGGGCGCGGCCGCCGTGCGCCGCGCGCTCTCCGCGCCGATGAGCGGGTGGGTGATCGCCTCGAGGCGCGCCCGGGCTGCGGGATCGGCGAACACGACCCGGCCGAGCGCTGCCCGGTCCAGCGAGCCGTCCGGCGCGAGGACGGAGTCCCCGAACTCCGCGACGACCGCGGCGAGACCCGGCGTACCCGGCGCGACGACCTCACGCGCGATGGCGTCGGCGTCGACGACGAGCGCGCCGAGCCGGGCCAGCTCCCGGGCGACGGTGGACTTGCCGGCCCCGATGCCGCCGGTCAGACCGATGCGTGTCACGGCGCCGACCCTAGTGCTCGCGCCCGCCGGGCACGACCACGTCGGTGGTAGAGGCGAGCACCGTGGTGAGGACGACGCTCACTGCCCGGGCGGTCTCGGCGACGGGCAGGACGTCGACGTCGGGGACGTGGAGGAACCCGGCCACGGCCTCGTCCGAGGCGTAGGTGAGTCCGGCGAACATCACCGCGTTGCACACGTAGGTGCCGGCCGACAGGGACAGCTCGGCGGGCAGGCCGGCGTCCTGGAGCGCGAGGAGGGCGGACTTCACCGGGAGGGTGGTCAGCCGTGCCGTCGGCTCACCGGGCAGGACCGGGACGTCGACCGGCTGGGCGCCGTCGACGTCGGGGATCCGGGCGTCGACGAGGTTGAGCGCCACGCGCTCCAGACCGAGGCGCCTCCGGCCGGCGGCGAGCCCGACACCGAGGACGACCGCGGGCGCGTGCTCCTCGACGAGAGCACGGAGCTGCGCGGTGGCGCGGGCGAAGGAGACGGGGAGCACCGCAGTGACGAGGCGCGAGCCGGCGGGGGGCGCCCACTCGCGGGCGAGCAGCTCGACGGCCCGCGCGGAGGGGTTGTCGGTGTGCCCGCCGAACGGGCCGAACCCGGTGACGAGGACGGTGCTCACCGGTCCCCCGGGTCCACGGGAGCGTGGTGGTCGTGGTCCGCAGCGCCGCGCCGCCAGTAGCCGCTGCAGTCGACCGCGGACGGGTCGAGCCCGAGCTCACGACGCAGGTAGCGGCGGGCCGGGACGAGGGACTGTGCCTCGCCCGCCAGCCACCAGAAGCCCGCGCCCGGCCGCTGCGGCAGTGCCTGCACGGCCTGCGCGAGCAGCGTCGTCGTCCCCGGCGCGGCGTCGCCGCGGCGGAGGTAGGTGACCGCGCGGCCGGCGGCGAGCCCACCGAGGTAGGCCTCGTCGTCGGCGTCCTGGACCTCCGCGAGGACCGTGACGTCGGCGTCGGCCGGGAGCAGCCGCAGCCAGCGGGAGATGGCGGGCAGCGCGGTCTCGTCGCCCGCGAGGACGTACCAGTCCGGGCCCTGCGGCGGGAGCAGGGAACCGCGCGGGCCGGCGACGACGAGCTCCTCACCATGCTGTACCCGGGCGGCCCAGCGGGAGGCGGGGCCGTCGTCGCCGTGGAGGACGAAGTCCAGCTCGAGCTCCCCGCTGTCGGACAGGAGCGGGGTGTAGTCGCGGGCGGTGACCTCGCCGGCGGGCCGCACGAGCTGCCCGTCGACGACGCGGGGCGCGTTGAGCACCCCGGTGAGCGGGTCGGGGAAGAAGACCTTGACATGGTCGCCGGGGCCGGGGCTGACGAGATCCTCCAGCGGACCGGCCAGGGTCACCCGGCGCATACGGGGCGTGAGGTCGCGCCACGCGGTCACCCGCAGGGTCCGGGTGCCCAGGACATGACGCACGCGCTCCTGGCGGAAAGTGGGGGCGATGGCACTCATGAGGCGAGCCTAACCGGCCGCCGGCAGGGACCTCCCGGCGCCCCGGAGCCGGGCCGGGACACGACGACGGCGGCCCGCCACCCTCTCGGGTGACGGGCCGCCGTCGTGGTTCAGCCGGTCAGTTGCCGGTCAGCTTCTCACGCAGCGCGGCGAGCGCCTCGTCGGAAGCAAGGGTGCCGCCCACCTCGGCCGGGGCCGAGGTGTAGGTGGTGGGAGCGCCACCACCGGAGCTGCTGCTGGTGCTGCTGCTCGTGGTGGTCGACGCCTCGACGTCGGCCTCCATCGCGGCCGCAACCTGCTTCTTGTGGGCCTCCCAGCGAGCGTGGGCCTCGGCGTACTGCGCCTCCCAGGCCTCGCGCTGGGCGTCGTAACCCTCGAGCCACTCGTTGGTCTCCGGGTCGAAGCCCTCGGGGTACTTGTAGTTGCCCTGCTCGTCGTACTCCGCGGCCATGCCGTAGAGCGACGGGTCGAAGTCGTCGCTGCTCGGGTCGACGCCCTCGTTGGCCTGCTTGAGGGACAGCGAGATCCGGCGACGGTCGAGGTCGATGTCGATGACCTTGACGAACACCTCGTCGCCGACCTTCGCGACCTGCTCGGGGACCTCGACGTGGCGCACGGCCAGCTCGGAGATGTGGACGAGGCCCTCGATGCCGTCCTCGACGCGGACGAACGCACCGAACGGGACGAGCTTGGTGACCTTACCCGGCACGACCTGACCGATGGCGTGCGTGCGGGCGAAGGCCTGCCACGGGTCCTCCTGCGTCGCCTTGAGCGACAGGGAGACGCGCTCGCGGTCCATGTCAACGTCGAGAACCTCGACGGTGACCTCCTGGCCGACCTCGACGATCTCGCTCGGGTGGTCGATGTGCTTCCAGGACAGCTCGGAGACGTGGACGAGACCGTCGACGCCGCCGAGGTCCACGAACGCACCGAAGTTGACGATCGAGGAGACGACGCCCTGGCGGACCTGGCCCTTCTGCAGGGTCTGCAGGAAGGTCGAGCGGACCTCGGACTGCGTCTGCTCGAGCCAGGCGCGGCGCGAGAGCACGACGTTGTTGCGGTTCTTGTCGAGCTCGATGATCTTGGCCTCGAGCTCCTTGCCCACGTACGGCTGGAGGTCGCGGACGCGACGCATCTCCACCAGGGAGGCCGGCAGGAAGCCGCGGAGTCCGATGTCGAGGATGAGGCCGCCCTTGACGACCTCGATGACGGTGCCGGTGACGACGCCGTCCTCCTCCTTGATCTTCTCGATGGTGCCCCAGGCCCGCTCGTACTGCGCGCGCTTCTTGGACAGGAGCAGGCGACCCTCCTTGTCCTCCTTCTGGAGGACCAGGGCCTCGATCTTGTCACCGACGGAGACGACCTCGTCGGGGTCGACGTCGTGCTTGATCGACAGCTCGCGGGAGAGGATGACGCCCTCGGTCTTGTAACCGATGTCGAGGAGAACCTCGTCCCGGTCGACCTTGACGACGGTGCCCTCGACGATGTCACCATCGTTGAAGTACTTGATGGTCTCGTCGATAGCGGCGAGGAGCTCCTCGGCCGACCCGATGTCGTTGATGGCGACCTGCGGGGCAGTCGGCTGAGTGGGCGTGGTGATGGTCATTGAGTTACGGACTCCGATGCGGACAGGGAATAGTGCGGATACTGGTTGTCGGTACGCGCACCGCGACCCACAGGCCTGGCGGAGCTGATCCGCCAGAGTGTCGCCGGCCGCGAGCACACGTCACCGGCAAATATTCTAACCATCGTCGACCGTGGGGACAAGCACGCCACTCCCCCGTCAGGAAAGCGCGTTGGCCGTCCTGATGAGCTCGGGCGGGACGGGCTTGGCCTTGCCGGCGACCTCCTCGAGCGGGACCAGGATGACCTCCTCCCCTCGCAGTGCCGTCATCACCGAGGTGCGGCCCTGCTGGAGCGCGTCGACGGCGGCCACGCCGAAGCGCGAGCCGAGGATGCGGTCCGAGGGCAGCGGCGTGCCGCCGCGCTGGACGTGCCCGAGGACCGTCACTCGCGTGTCGAACCCGGTGCGCTCCTGGATCTCCGCGGCGACGCGCTCGCTGATGGCCCCGGAGACGATCTCGCCGAACCTGCCGTACTTCGTCTGCCACTCCATCGAGGTGCCCTCCGCCGGCACGGCGCCCTCGGCGACCACGACGATGGAGAACGAGGCGTGGGCACGGTGCCGGTGCCGGAGGTAGCGGGCGATCCTGTCGATGTCGAAGGGCGCCTCCGGGGTGAGGACCAACTCCGCGCCACCGGCGATACCGGCCTGGACGGCGATCCAGCCCGCGGACCGGCCCATGACCTCGACGACCATGACCCGGTTGTGGCTCTCCGCCGTCGTGTGGATGCGGTCGATCGCGTCCGTGGCGACGTGGACCGCCGTGTCGAAGCCGATCGAGCGGTCGGTCCCGGCCACGTCGTTGTCGATGGTCTTCGGGATCGCGACGATCTTCACGCCCGTCTCGGCGACCTTGCTCGCCGCGTGGAGCGTGCCGTCCCCGCCGATGCAGATGAGGGCCTCGATCCGCTCGTTCTCCAGCGTGCTGCGGACGGCGTCGAGGCCGCCGTCGGCGCTGTGCGGGTGGTAGCGGGCCGTCCCGAGCAGGGTGCCGCCGGTGTCGAGGACCCCGCGGATGTCGTTACGGGTCAGCGGACGGACGTCCCCCTCGGCCACGCCCTTCCAGCCGTTGCGGAACCCGATGATGGAGTGCCCGTACTCACCGATGCCGTGCTTGACGACGGCACGGATGGCGGCGTTGAGTCCGGAGCAGTCGCCGCCGCCGGTGAGGAGGCCGATTCGCACGAGGTACTCCCTGGGTCTGTGGGGAAAGGACGAGTGTGATTCCGACGACAACACTATCCATGCACATCACACACCTCACCCACCCGAGGTCCCAGACCCGCTTCTCCCCGTCCCCCTTCACCCGCGACAGCCGACTTCTGCGCGAGAGCCGAGTTGCTCGCGACAGCCGACTTCTGCGCGAGAGCCGACCTCTGGGACGTCGAGGCTCCCGCGACGCGCCGTCAGCGGGGAAGGTGCGTGACGAAGATGGCGGTGCCGGGCACGTACCGGCCGCGGTGAGGTCCCCACCCGCCCCAGACCTGGAGGTTCCCCTCCTGCCACTCCGGCTCGACGACGTCGTCGATCACCAGGCCGGCCGCCGCCACCTCGCGGACGTGGTCTCCGAACGTGCGGTGGTACTCCGCGTACAGCGGTGCGCCGGCGTCGTCGGTCTCGACGTAGGGCGTGCGGTCGAAGTACGAGCGCAGGACCCGCATCCCCTCGGGGGACGGATCGTCGGGGAAGATCCACCGCACGGGGTGGACGACGGCGAAGACCCAGCGCCCGCCGGGCCGCAGGACACGGGCAACCTCGGCGTGCACCCGCTGGGCGTCAGGCACGAAGGGAATCGCGCCGAACGCCGTGAAGGCGACGTCGAAGGAGTCGTCGGCGAGCGGCAGGGCCCGGGCGTCCGCCACGACGGCGGGCACTCGCCAGCCGGTGCGCCGGTCCAGCTCGGCCGACTGTGCCACCATCCCGGGCGCGATGTCCGTGGCGAGGACATCAGCGCCGCGCCCAGCCAGCCAACGTGAGCACTGCCCAGCGCCCGCGCCGACCTCGAGCACGCGCCTGCCCTCGACGTCGCCGAGGAGCCGCGCGTCCTCCTCGCGCAGGCCCTCGGGACACCAGCGGAAGTCCGCGTCCCCGAGGAACGCCCCGTGCTCGTCGATGTACTCGCCCGCGTTCTCGCTCCACCACCTGCCGTTCGCCCGCGCCGCCGCTGCAGCATCGACGTCGTAGAACCCCACGCGACTCATGGGTCCATCCTCTCCCCTCGGTCGCAGGTCGCCGACCGGACGACTCGCGTCAGCCGCGGCACACCGATCCCGTGCGGAACTCGGCTCTCGCGCGGAAGTCGGCTCTCGCGCAGAAGTCCGCTGTCGCGCGGAAGTCGGCTGTCGGCGCGGGGAACCGAGACCGCCCCGGGTGGATGGGGGCGGGTGTGGGCGGCGGCGGGTGGTCAGTGGGCGGCGTCGTGCCAGGAGCGGCCGAGGCCGACGGAGACGTCGAGCGGGACGAGGAGGTCCGCAGCGCCGGCCATATGCGTGCGGACGAGGGACTCGACGGTCTCCTCCTCCCCCGCCGCGACCTCCAGGACGAGCTCGTCGTGCACCTGGAGCAGCAGGCGCGAGCGGAGCCCCGCCTCGGTGAGCGCCTGCTCGACCTGGACCATCGCCACCTTGATGATGTCCGCCGCGCTGCCCTGGATCGGGGCGTTGAGCGCCATCCGCTCGGCCATGTCGCGCCGCTGGCGGTTGTCGCTCGTGAGGTCGGGCAGGTAGCGCCGGCGGCCCATGATCGTCTCGGTGTAGCCGGTGCGCCGCGCCTCGTCGACGACGCCGGACAGGTAGTCGCGCACGCCCCCGAACCGCTCGAAGTAGTCGTCCATGAGGTTGCGGGCCTCGGAGACCTCGATGCGCAGCTGCCGGGAGAGCCCGAACGCCGAGAGCCCGTAGGCCAGGCCGTAGCTCATCGCCTTGATCTTCGCCCGCATCGCGCCGGTCACCTGGTCGGTGGGCACCTCGAAGACCCGGGAGCCGACGTAGGAGTGGAGGTCCTCCCCGCTGCGGAACGCGGCGATGAGGCCCGGGTCCTGCGACAGGTGCGCCATGATGCGCATCTCGATCTGGGAGTAGTCGGCGGTGAGGAGGGTCGCGTAACCCTCGCCGACGACGAAGCCGCGCCGGATCCGCTGCCCCTCCTCGGTCCGCACCGGGATGTTCTGCAGGTTCGGGTCTGTCGAGCTGAGCCGCCCCGTCGCCGCGATGGTCTGGTTGAACGTCGTGTGGATGCGCCCGTCAGGCGCGACCGAGCGGAGCAGACCCTCGACGGTCTGCCGCAGCCGGATGGCGTCACGGTGGGCGAGCAGGTGGGCGAGGAACGGGTGCTCGGTCTTGGCGAAGAGGTCGGCCAGGGCGTCGGCGTCGGTCGTGTAGCCGGTCTTGGTCTTCTTCGTCTTCGGCATGTCGAGCTCGGTGAACAGCACCTCCTGGAGCTGCTTCGGAGAGGAGAGGTTCACCTCGTGCCCGATGACGGCGTACGCCTGCTGGGCGGCGTCGTCCACGGCCGCGCCGAAGCGCTTCTCGAGCTCCTCGAAGTACCCGAGGTCCGCGGCGATGCCGGAGCGCTCCATCCGCGCGAGCACCTCGAGGACGGGCAGCTCGAGGTCGGCGAGCAGGTGCCCCGCCCCACGGTCCTCGAGCTCGCCCTGGAGGACGTCGACGAGGTCGCGAACGGCGACGGCACGCACGGCCGCCTGCTTGCCCGCGTTCGCCTCGTCGAGCACAAGCATGCCCTGGCCGGTGGCGTCCTCCTCGGCCTCGAGCTCGCGGCGGAGGTAGCGCACGCTGAGGTCCGACAGGTCGTACCGGCGGTTGTCGGGCCGGCACAGGTAGGCGGCGACGGCGGTGTCGAACGTGAGCCCGGCGAGCTCCAGGCCGCGGCCGGACAGCGCGTGGATGGCAGCCTTGGCGTCGTGCAGCGCCTTGGGCGCCGAGGCGTCGGCGAGCCAGTCGGCGAGGGCCTTGTCGTCCTCCGGCGAGATGTCGGTGAGGTCGAGAGTGACGGCGGTCGCGGCGTCGTCGGCGATGGACAGCGCCCACGCGTCGCCGGTGCCCTGCGCGGCCGTGCCGGTGACGTCGACGCCGAGCAGCGCAGCGCGGCGCGGCTCGAGCCAGCCGGCCAGCTCACCCCGTGCGGGGATCTCGACGGTGAGCTCGACGCCCTGCTCCGGGGCGGGCGGGGTCTCGGCCGGGAGGCTGGCGAAGAGCCGCTCGCGCAGCACGGCGAACTCGAGGGCGTCGAACACCTCGTGCACGGACTCGCGGTGGATGGGTCGGCGCGCGAGGTCGTCGACCTTGACCGGCAGCTCGACGTCGGTGAGGAGGCGGTTGATCTGGCGGTTGAGCGCGACCTGCTCGAGGTTGGCGCGCAGCGACTCCCCGGCCTTGCCCTTGATCTCCCCAGCGCGGGCGAGGACGTTGTCGAGGCCGTCGTAGGCGACGACCCACTTCGCGGCGGTCTTCGGCCCGACGCCCGGCACGCCGGGGAGGTTGTCGCTGGTCTCACCGACGAGCGCGGCGACGTCGGGGTAACGCTCGGGCGGGACCCCGTACTTCTCGACCACCGCATCGGGGGTCATCCGCGTGAGCGTGGAGACGCCACGGACCGGGTAGAGGACCGTGACGTCCTCGCGCACGAGCTGGAAGGTGTCGCGGTCGCCCGAGCAGACGAGGACGTCGAGCCCGTCGGCGGCGCCCTGCGTGGCGAGCGTCGCGAGGATGTCGTCCGCCTCGATGTTCTCCTTCTTGAGGGAGGGGATGCCCATCGCGTCGAGCACCTCGACGATGAGGTCGACCTGCCCCTTGAACGGCTCGGGCGTCTGGTCCCGGGTGGCCTTGTACTCGCTGTACTGCTCGGTGCGGAAGGTGGTGCGGCCCGAGTCGAACGCCACCGCGACGTGCGTGGGGCTCTCCGCCGCGAGGAGGTTGATCAGCATCGACGTGAAGCCGAAGACCGCGTTGGTCGGCTGCCCGGTGGTCGTGGAGAAGTTCTCCACGGGCAACGCGTAGAACGCGCGGTAGGCCATCGAGTGGCCGTCGATGAGAAGGAGACGGGGTCGCTCGGTGCTCGTGCTCACGCCCCAACCCTAGGTGCCCGTACCGACACCGCGCGCCACCGCCGCTCGGGCCCGTGGCAGGCTGGGCCCATGACCGACCTCGACCTCCTCGCTCGTCTCCAGGCCACCGTCGGCCATCCCGGCACCCTCACCGAGCGGCTCGGCATCGAGTTCGTCACCGCGAGTGCGCAGAACGTCACGGCGCGCATGCCGGTCGAGGGCAACACCCAGGTCGTCGGGCTGCTCCACGGCGGCGCATCGGCGGCGCTCGCCGAGACCGTCGGCTCCGTGGCCGCGACGCTGCACGCCGGGCAGGGACGCGGCGCCGTCGGCGTCGAGCTCAACGCCACGCACCATCGCGCGGTGGGGTCCGGCTGGGTGACCGCCGTCGCCACTCCACTGCACCTGGGGAGCCGACTGGCGACCTACGAGATCGCCGTGGACGACGAGGACGGGCGGCGCGTGTGCACCGCCCGTCTCACCTGCATGCTCGTCGACCGCCCGTAGGCGGCGCGTCGGCTACTTGCTGCCGACCTGGTCGATGACGGCGTCGGCGACCTCGCGCATGGTCAGGCGGCGGTCCATCGACGTCTTCTGGATCCAGCGGAACGCCTCAGGCTCGGTGAGGCCCATCTTCGTCATGAGCAGGCCCTTGGCGCGGTCGACGCGCTTGCGGGTCTCGAACCGCTCGTTGAGGTCGGCGATCTCCGACTCCAGCGAGCTGATCTCCTGGAAGCGGGAGACGGCGATCTCGAGCGCCGGCAGCAGGTCGGCCGTCGTGAACGGCTTGACGACGTAGGCCATCGCACCGGCGTCGCGCGCACGCTCGACGAGCTCGGTCTGGGAGAACGCGGTGAGCATGACGACGGCGCAGGTGCGGTCGGCCATGATCTTCTCGGCGGCGGAGATGCCGTCCATCCCGGGCATCTTGACGTCCATGACGACGACGTCGGGCTCGAGCTCGGTGACGAGTCGCACGGCGGTCTCACCGTCGGGGGCCTCGCCGACGACGTCGTAACCGGCCTCCTTGAGCGTCTCGACGATGTCGAGGCGGATGAGGGTCTCGTCCTCCGCGACGACGACGCGACGCGCCTCGCCCGCGGGAGCCTTGGGCGCGTCCTCCCGGACGGGCAGGACGATGTCATCTGCGGTGGCGGCCTCGCCGGCTGCTTCGTTGTTCTCAGTCACGCCGGTTAGCCTACTCGGTGGGCGGCCTCAGTCGCTCGACGGCGCCCCGATAGCCCAACCGGCAGAGGCAATCGGCTCAAACCCGATCCAGTGTGGGTTCGAATCCCACTCGGGGCACCACCTTGCGCGGACCCGCGCGGAACGGCCCGGCTCGGGACCCCGCCGGACCGACGCTCCCCCGGTGGCCGTGGACGGCCCGGGGAGGCCGGCCGGTGCAGGACACGTCACACATCTCACCCGGACTGCAGCGCCGCGCGTCGCGCCGTGAGCTGCCTGCGGCGGACGACGAGCAGCACCGCGGCGCCCGCGAGCATGAGGACGACGGCGAGTCCGAGCGCGGCGGCTGGCGAGACCCGTCGGTCGAGGGCGGCACCCGCAGCCGCACCCAGCGCGAGGGCGACGACGGCGAGCAACCGGTCGACCCAGTTCGAGTGGACGTCGGGTGGGGCGCCCGCGAGGCGGCTGTCGCGCGCGAGGTTGCCCAGGGTGCCGGTGACGACGACCGTCGTGATGTTCGCGTTGCCGATCGGCTTGACCGCGTTGAGCTGGGACCCCATGACGACCGAGAGCAGGGCGCTGACGGCAAGCGTGCCCCCGGTGCCGAGGTCGCCCGCCAGGACCCACGCGCCGCAGAGCAGCGCGGCGAACGTGGTGCCGCCGGCGAGCGTCCACAGCGTCGACGTCGGCACGACGTCCCGGCGCCCGTGGGGCACGAGCCGCCCGGCCGCCGTCGCACCCACGAGGAACCCGAGGACCGCGATGCCGTTGTTCACCGGGTTGCCCGCCTCGCCGACGAGGGCGCCCGAGGAACAGGACGTTGCCGGTCATGTTGCCGGCGAACACCTGGTCGAGGCTGAAGTAGCAGAGGGCGTCGACCACGCCCGAGGCGCAGGTGAGCAGCAGGAGCCCGGTGACGACGAGGGCGCGGGTGGACTCCGCCACCGGTTGCTCCCGGTGGGACCCGCTCCCCCCGCTGCCTCCCACCCGACGGACGCTAGCCGCTACGGCGCCCGGCCACCTGCGATGGGTCGTCGCTGCCGCGGGCAGGGGTCGCCGGCACTCCTCTGGGACACCCCTGTGCGCTGTCAGCAGCCCGCGTAGGGGGCGTCCCACGGCTCCCAGGGGTGTCCCCGGGTGAGGTGCGCGCGGGACGTCACTCCCTGTGGAGCTTGTCCTGGACGGTGCCGGCGATCTTCTCGACGGTGTTCGGGAGGTCGGTGGTGCCGTAGTAGCGGGCGTCGGGCCGGGTGGGCGGCGGCATGGGTGCCGACGTCGTCGGGCCCTCGTGGTAGCTGTGCTCGCCCTTGCCGTCGACCGACGGCCCCGAGGCCCACCCGCCGTCCTTGGCCTGCTGCCCGTCGGAGAAGTTGAGGTACTGGTAGGAGACCTCGGTGTGCTCCTTCTTCTGCGGGAAGTTGCTCGGCACCGGGAGCGACTCCAGCCCGTCCGCCTTGAGCTCCTCGACAGCCCGCAGCCACTGGTTCTGGTGCATCGTGTCGCGGGCGAGGAGGAAGGCGAGCAGGTCCCGCACGCCCGCGTCGTCCGTCATGTGGTAGAGCCGGGCCACCTGGACCCGGCCCTGCATCTCGGCGTTCGCGTTGGCGATGAAGTCCGCGTAGAGGTTGCCGCTCGCGGTGATGAAGGATCCCTGCCAGGGGTTGCCGTTGGAGTCCACCGGACGGGCGCCGGCCCCGGCGACGATGGCGTGCTGGACGTCCATGCCCCCGACGACGGCGGCGACGGTCGGGTCGTCCTGGACGGCGTCCTCGGTGATACCGAGCGGGGCCTTCTCGAGGAGCTGCGCGATCATCGTCGCGAGCATCTCGACGTGACCGAACTCCTCGGCCCCGATGCCGAAGACGAGGTCCCGGTACTTGCCAGGCAGGTGCATGTTCCACCCCTGGAAGGCGTACTGCATAGCGACGCTGATCTCGCCGTACTGCCCGCCCAGCACCTCCTGGAGCTTGCGGGCGTAGACGGCGTCCGGCTTGTCGGGTGTGGACTTGAACTGGAGCTCTTGCTTGTGGAAGTACATGTTTCCCCTCCGTGTCCTGGACCCGGCGCTCGCTGCTCGATGTGATCCGGGTCACTCCGGACTGCGAGTGTTGCGCGGGAGGGTGCAGGGCGCACGGTGAGCGGCCGAGTGCCACCGGGGAGCTGGGAGCGCGCGCCCCGGGCGGGCGCGCGCAACGTCTGCGGCGGAGTCTCCCCCCCC